>DATKVP010000121.1:0-7816 GCA_035530015.1 Anaerolineae bacterium
GTCATGCCGATAATCGTGCCCACGGCAAACCCGCCTGCGTAGCCCAACACATTCCACCAGTTCCCGATGTTGGTGAGCACCTGACTGATGGCTACGAGAAAGATGCTTACCTCGAAGAAGCCGAGCACGCCGGCCAGCAGCCTCCGGCCCCGCACCGCCATGAGAATCCTTACCGTTCCCAGGGACACGTCTATCAATCGCAGGCAAAAGATGAGCAATGCACCCAACAAGGGCTCCATGGTCCAACCTCCAATCAGTGGCAAGTAGCTCGTGCAGGGCCACCACTTCTCTCGCCCCGCACCGACGGGACCGGCACCCCGATGCCACACCACATCAACCGAAGAGCGCGCCACCAGCTGCCGACAGAGCCAATTGTATCCGTCTGGATCGCTTTGTCAAGAATCAAGCCACAATCCCGCGGCTGAACAGCAGCAGCAGGGCGCCGGCGTATCCCAGGATGATCAACAGTGCATCCAACTCAAGAAAGAACACTCGGCGTTCCACCTGGGCCAGTGTGGCTATCAGCCCCAGGCTCGTGAGCAGCAATCCGGCCATACCTGCCAACGTGAGGGCAGGGTCGACGCCTGCCAGGATCCGCCCCTGGAAATAGAAGAGGTCGGTGGAGCCCAGAGCAAAGATGTTGAAAATGTTGCTGCCAAATAGGTTGCCCACTGCCAAGTCGTGCGCACCGATGCGCACGGCGGTCACCGCAGTGACCACCTCTGGAAGTGAGGTAACCAGGGCCACCAGGGCAGCACCCACAAAGCCTGTGGTCAGACCCGTAAGCTCAGCTATGTCTACGGAGCTGCGGACTAGCCAGGGTGTCACCATGACCAGAACCGCCGTTGCTCCCGAGAAACAGATCACGGCTGGCCCCAGCGCCATCACGCCATCCAGCTCCTCTGGTTCCACCTCTCTCACCCCGGTGACCGCGCGGTTCCTGCTGAATATCAACCCCATTCCCAACCAGTACATGGCCACCAGGACTATGCCGTCCAGGCCGATCCAACCGATCTGAACCCCAATATCCGCAAGAATAAAGAACACGGCCAGACCAGTGAGAAGCACGGCTATGCCCGCGGTCAAGGCATGATTGACCGCGACCCTGCGTAGGATTCTAGTCCGGGGGTTGGCCAGATCCAGCACAGCCAGTAGCAGCATGTTGAACATGCTGCTGCCGAAGATGTTGCCCACCGCCAATTCCGGCACTCCTTGATTGAGGGAGTTGAGAGTGGTGAACAACTCGGGCAGCGATGTGGCCCCAGCCAGAAGCAGCGTGCCGACGAACATGCCGCCCAATCTGGTGCGCAGCGCGATGGCGTCAGCACATTCGGCCAGCTTGATGGCCGCCACCACGATCAGGATGGCGCTGACCAGGAACTCAAGCCAGATCACTCCTCAGCCTCCGACCTGCTAGCCTGCGCTGGCACCCCCTTGGCCAATGCTAGCTGCCATGAAGCGAAAACGCCGGTGTCGGGCTCCGCCAGATCACCCACGATGCGCTCTGTAGCTTCAAGACAGAGACCTGCTGTTCCCTGGTCGGGCACAATGGCAAAAAGGGTATACTGCGAGCGCTCGGCAGTCTCCGCCAGCCCGGAGAGGCCGAAAACGTAGCGACCGGTCACTCGCCGCCTCGCACGCCGATAGGCTCCCATGGTTTCCATCATGGTGACGCCGCTCACACCGATGGATTGCCAGGCCTCCACTACGGCATCCAGACGGTCGGGATCGTCGAGGACCAGCATTATCATGTGCATGATTCGTTCCCTCCGAGGTGTCAAGCGGAGCATACGTGGGGCGGTGGCTACCAAGCCAAATAGACCATCCGGCGTGCGATAGGTCTGACAAGGGCCCGCGTGAACCGAAAGGATTACATCGCCATCTTGGTCGCGCTGTGCTCCAGTTGCAGGTCGCCAGCGAGATCACTAGCAGACGACTCGCGCTTCTACTCCAGTCTCGGCCTCTATCTCCTGACCCACTCTCGGACCACCTGTTGCGAGGTGCACCGTCGACGAGCTGTCTCGCGGATGCTGCTCATCTCATGCTAGGTGGTCACAAGTCGAAGTCTTGCCTCGATCCTAATCATAGTATAGACTCCCCTGTAGGCCAAGTCTGCCATAGTCGCTCCTCCTATTGGACGGGGTGCTCCCACCATCCTTCTACCAGAGGATCACCGAGCATGGCCAACATTCTTGTTACCACCTGGCATCGATGTCTTCGCGCAACCACACGCTTGCGGTTGTCCTTTGGGTTGAACACGTGCTACAATAGCTCGCCAACCACAACCTTACCGATCCGCCCAGGTGGTTCTATGAGTCCTGATCACTCATGCTATGAGCGCATTGGAGATTCCGGGCACCCTGAGATCGTTCCCCAATCCATGGTCGACTTCTTCGCCCAGAGGGAGAAGGTTCTACACGGGCAGGGCCTTCAGGAACTCTGGCACTACAGTCATCAAATGGGCGAACCGGAATACAGCACACGGCCGACGGAGAAGTTATTTCAGGTATGGTCTATGAGGCAGCGGATGCTTCACCCCAGGAATCGAGGCGTCGTTGTCGCAGGCTGGACGTTGTCGACACTTATGCCGGCTTTCCACCCCCACCCTGCTCCGCGGATCCCCAGCGCGGCCAGGTTCGCCTGACTAGTGTTGCGCGTACGACCTAATCGCACACCGGCCTGGTAGAGAGGATGGATGATGATCACCGAGGCTACTTGTGGCGAGTGGATGAAACGGGAAGTTGTGACCGTGACCGCGTCCACCACCGTAGAGGAGGCGGCCCGTGTCGTGGTCCAAGAACGTGTGGGCACGCTCCCCGTGATTGACAAAGAGGGCGTTCTGACCGGCGTAGTGCGCCTCCAGGATCTGTTGCGGATCTTCATGCCAGATTTCGTAGCCCTACTGGACAACATAGATTTCGTCCACGATTTCGGTCCACTGGAGCAGATGCTGCCACAACACATGTCGCAGGCGGCGCAGCTCACAATGACCGAGCTGGCAGCAACGCCCGTAGCCGTGGAGGAAGACTGCGGCCTGATGCATGCTCTGGTTACGATGGTGAAGCACCAACTCCAAGACCTACCCATCGTGGACAAGGCGGGACGATTAGTCGGCATCGCCTCACGTGTCGATATCGCGCGCGCTTTCTTCGCCCCACGGGTCGGAGATGGTCTCTCACCATGACCACCGCCCAAGTCGTCTCCATCGCCATATTCGTCATTACTTTTGCGATGATCCTCCTGGATCGCGTCCATCGCACGATAGTGGGTATGGCCGGCGCGGCGGTGATGCTGGCGGCGGGCATGGTGATGGGTTTCTATTCCCAGGAGCAGGCGCTCCACGCCATTGACTTCAACACTCTGGGGCTGCTTCTGGGAATGATGATTCTAGTGCGAATCCTCGAGCAGACCGGGTTCTTTCAGTACGTGGCCATCCTGACCGCGAAAACCTCCCGCGGCAACCCCTGGTTCCTGCTGGTCATGCTAGGGACCACCACAACGGTTCTTTCCCTCTTTCTGGACAACGTGACCACTGTCGTTCTCATCGCGCCGGTGACCATCTTGATCGCCGAACTCCTTGGCATCAGCCCCATCCCCTTTCTGATCGCAGAGGCTTTGCTGTCCGATACTGGTGGCGTGGCGACGCTGGTGGGCGATCCCCCCAACGTGATTATCGGGTCGGCGGCCGGCTTCACGTTCGGCGATTTTCTCACTCATACCGCCCCGGTGGTGCTCGTCGCCTGGCTAGCGACACTCCTCCTGTTACGTTTGCTGTTTCGCTCGGAGCTCGCCAAGCCGCCCCGGAACATCGATGCTTTGATGCGTTTGGATGAGAATGAGGCCCTCCACGACCGTGCTACCTTGGGCAAGACCATCATCGTACTGGGTGTGATCGTCTTGCTGTTCTTTCTCCACGGCCAACTACACCTGACACCAGCCTACATTGCTCTGGGCGGGGCGGCGGCTGCGCTCCTTTGGGTGCGTCCCGACGTGGACGAAACGCTGCCCCATGTGGAGTGGAGCGTCTTACTGTTCTTTGCTGCACTCTTCGTCGCCGTCGGCGGGCTGGAGGCCGCCGGCGTGCTGGGGTTGCTCGCCGGCGGAGTGGTGGGATTGGCGCAGGCCAATCTACTGGCTGCCAGCCTCTTGGTTCTGTGGGTGGCTGCCATCGTGTCGGCGACGGTCGACAACATCCCCTTCACTATCGCCTTCGTTCCGGTGATCCAACAACTGGGCCATCTGGGTATCCCCACCTCCCCCCTTTGGTGGGCGCTGGCGTTGGGCGCGGGCTTCGGGGGGAATGCCACTCCCATCGGTTCGACAGCGAACATCATCGTCGTCACATTGAGCGAGAAGACGCGCACTCCGATCACCACGCGGATCTGGCTCCGCTCGGGCGTGCCGGTCATGATCGTGACCTGCATTGTGGGCAGCGTGCTATTCGCACTGTTCTTCGGTTGGATGAGCACGCCGTAGGGCGATAGCCGAGAAACCTGGCCGACCCCAATCTCGCCGCTAGCAAACAACGCGGGTTTCTATGCCCGTCCCGGCCTCTATCTTCTGAGCGAATCGGAGTAGACTCTCGGGTGCGAAGGCACAGGCAGGATCATCCGCGGCAGACTGACCCAGCACGACCATGGTCGCCTCTTCCTCCAGAGCGGCCGCCTCTATCTCCGCCTGTACATCTCCTTCGCGAAGGACGTATGCCGCATCCACCCCCTGGTTGTGCGCCCGCTCCTGAGCCATGCCCAGCAGGAATTCGCCCAAGTGCCTCATTTCCTCGGCCACGACATCCGGGCGCACTGCGCGCTCCGTCTTGTTCAGGAAATCCAGGTCCACCACATACAGGAATACCAGCTCGTCACCCCGTTCCTTGGCCATGGCGATAGCTGCATCCTGCGTGCGATAACTGCCTTCTCCACCCCGGGTGGGGCACAGGATTCTGCCCATGTTGTCCTCCGTCGCCTAGAACCGGATCAGTAGCCATATTGTGCCCATGGCTACGGTGATGATCGTGGCTGGTAAACCAACTTTCAGGAAAGCGACGTAGCTCACAGGATACCCCGCCCGCTCCGCAATACCGGCTGTAACCATGTTCGGCGAGGAGCCAATCAGAGTGCTGTTTCCGCCCATGGCTGAGCCAACGGACAGCCCATAGAAGAGCACCTTGCTTGATGCCCCGGGTATGGTCCGAGTAAGGTACCCCACAACGGGCAGCATCGCCGCCGTGAAGGGGATATTGTCGATCACTCCAGAGAGAAGAGCCCCTGACCACACGATGACCAGCAACGCGAGATTCAGGTTCTCGCCCACCAATTGTTTGATCCCAGCTGCGATCAAGCTGATGAGGCCCACCTCCTGAAGCGCCCCGATGACCATGAAAAGCGCGATGAAGAACATCAACGTCGTCCAGTCCACCACCTTCAGCATCTCTTGTATGTCAGTGTCCACCACCAGAAGCATGACTGCCGCACCCAGGATGGCCGTCACGGCAGGGACAAGGTGGATCTGCTCCCCGAATATGAATAGCAGCAACATGAGCACGAAAACTGTGCCGGCCTTGGCCAGGGTCTTGGGCCGGGTGATGCGGCCATTCTCCCTCAAGCGATCCAGCATCGCAGGAGACAACCCGCCGCTCACCTCCCGGTATTGGCGGCGAAACACAACCAGCACATATATGGTCAGCGCTGTCTGGGCCAGCACCACGCCAGGGGTGAGATTGATGAGGAAGTCTGCGAAGCCGATGTCCGCGTAGGAACCGATGAGGATGTTGGTAGGCGTGCCGATGAGAGTGCTGATGCCCCCGATGTTCGAGGCCAATACCTCCGGTATGATGAGCGCCAGTGGATTGATCCCCAAGACCAAGGCTATCTCCAGGGTGATGGGGGTCATGAGCAGCATGGTCGTCACGTTGTCCAGCATGGCCGAAGCCACCGAGGTCAGTATCATCAGGATGATCGCCAGCAGCCAGGCGCGCCCCCTGGAAAGCCGGTACGCTTGATAGGCCGTCCACTGGAAGATGCCCGTGGCCTCCAGGATTCCGATGACGATCATCATCCCCATCACCAGGAAGATCACGTCAAAGTCTACGTACTGCAATGCCTGCTCGAAGTCAAGGATAAAGAGATTAGGGTTGAAAGGGCTTCCCACAGAGCTGACGCCCAGGACTATGGCAGCACCGAGCAGAGCAGCCATCGTGTTGTGCAACCTCTCCAAAGCGATGAGGGCCAACATGCCCACGAAGGTGAGGGTAGCCACCCAAAAGCCCAGCGTGATTCGCCTCTCCATGGTGATGTCTGGCAGCCGGATGGTGGCACCCTGGCGCAACAACTCCAATTCGTCAGGGGTAGGGGACCAGGTCTGCGAGTGGAAGTGCGGGCGGGACACATCGACTGACAGGGTCTCGAAGGGAACCTCGGGAAGTTCAAGGGCAAACTCGCCATCTCCCTGGCTCTCCGCGACCGCGATGGGCTCCTTCATTCCATCGGCGTACATACTTACTTCCGCGTTCTGGACCGGCTCGCCCAAGGGATCGGTGACCCAGCCTACCAGCTCAGGCCTTCTGGAATCAGCGGCAGACGCCGGCAACAGTTGGTGAACCAGGCTAGATGCCAGAGCGACCACTATCAGACCCGCAAACAACAGGCGGGAGATTTTTCGATGTCGGCGTTCGCAACGCCCAAGTTCGGACAAGTGGACCTCCTCTTTTCCGACCAGTGATCATTCTAGCACATGCCCATGGCGCCCGCTAGCACAGGCCGCAATTGCATACATGAGTAGGAAACATGGATTTGAAACCACGCAACACTCAAAGGAGCGTACAGGTCCTGAGCGTGGGTTCTCTGATGAGGGGAAGCCGAGCGGGGCAACTCGAAGACTCAGGTGAGCGGCGAGGGTGGGTCGGGCCATTCCGAGCGATGCTGCAGACGCCGGTTCGAGACGCTAGCTGGACTAGCACATCCTGGCCGCTACCGCGGGAGTCCCATGGTCACCTTTTCGCTCCCGCCTGGGGGTGGAGTGCCGCCATGCTCGTCAGCTGGGACCCCACGAGATGACCCTTTCATTGGCCCCTTGATAGATGATCTCAAGGTCACCGGTGACATTGGCCAAGATCTTCCTCTGGTCGCTACCGTCGGAGCCCATCACGTAGAACTCCCAATCACCGCCCCGATCGGACAGGAATGCTATCTGCTGGCCGTCCGGACTCCATGCCGGCGATACGTTATTGGGACGCCTCTCCAGCAACGCTGAACTGCCCGTCAACGGGCGTCGCTCGCTCCCATCCGCGTTCATCAAGTAGATCTCCCAATGATCGTGCTGCCAATGCATGAACGCCAGGCGACTTCCGTCGGGAGATGCAACGGGAAACTGGTCGTGCGAGTTGTCGGTGAAGGGTCTGTTGTTGGGCCCCTCCACCGTGGTCAAACTCAACCCATGATCTCCATCGTACACGAGCCACTCCCCATCGCCCGACCAGGTCGGGGAGAAAGCACGTCGATCACAGTATGGCTGGTGTAGATAACCATCCGCGACATCCACAACACCCAGATGCCATTCCTGCTGAAGCATGGGCGGGATGAGCGTCAGGCAGCCGAACCCCTCGAAGCACTCCCTCCAGGGCGCGGTCCAGCCTTCTGTCTCGAAATAGAACGCTATCTGGGCTCCATCTGGGGACCACTGCGGTGCCCGCGCCACGTTCGAACTGTACAGCAGCCTCTCATTGCTGCCACTCGCGTTGACGGTGTAGATGCCCCACGGAGTCGTCCAGCGCGAGAACGCCACCTGGCTCCCATCTGGCGACCAACTTGGGTCCATA
>DATKVP010000122.1:0-2187 GCA_035530015.1 Anaerolineae bacterium
TCATTGGCCAGCACCCCGGGGAAGCGTTTGGTCGCGTTCCGGACCTCCAAGATCGGCGCCATCGTCGCTACCTCCTGAGACAGCTGAGGCCAGCAATCGAGTGTCCTGCAAAGGACCAGGGGGTCAACTCAATCCACTGGCTCCAGCACGGGCGGTGCCGGGTGAGAACCCAGCACCGCCCACAGATGGATATACGCTGAGAGACTGAGGCTAGCCTTCCCAGCCCGTGTCGATCGTGCCGTCCATGATCCCCTGCGTGATGTCGTCCAGTTCCGCTACGAGCTCGGCGGGGATGTCGTCCTCGAAGTCGTGGAAGGGTGCCAGGCCCACGCCACCGTTCTCCAGGGTTCCGACGTAGACGCCGCCTCCGGCGAACTCATCGTTCAGAAGGGCCTCCACCGTCCCGAACACGGAGTTGTCCAGGCGCTTCATGCACGAGGTGATGAGGATGTCCTTCTCGTTGGGCAGCGTGTAGTACTGATCAACGTCCACACCGATGCCCCACTTGCCTCGCTCCTTGGCTGCGGTGATGCCGCCGTTGCCGGTCTTGCCACCGATGCCGAAGATGATATCCACACCCTCGTCAATCAGAGAGAGACCCTGGGTCTTGCCTTCGTCCGGCGCCTCAAAGTCGCCGACGTAGGTTCCCTTCACCAGCACGTTCGTGCCCTTCTGCTCATTGTAGTACTCCGCACCAGCCGTGTAGGCCTCCACGAAGATCTCCACCGTCGGGATCTGCATGCCCGCCACGTAGCCTATCTGCGGGTCATCTGGATCCTGCATCACGGCCCACGCTGCCGCCAGGTAGCCTGTAGGGAAGGCGGCCCCGTCCGTGGCGAATACGATGCCCTGCACGTTGGGGATCCCGGGATCGTAGGCGAAGTCCACAATGGCAAAGCTCGTCTCAGGGTACTCCGCAGCCATCTTGGCGGTGGCATCACCCAGCAGGAAACCCACGGTGATGATCAGTTCGTAGCCCTGCTCGGCGAACTCGGTGATGTTCCTCTCGTAGTCCGCCTGCGCCTGGCTCTCGATGAACTGGGAGCACACACCCAGGCCTTCCTCTGCCATGACTAGGCCTTCCCAGGTGTTCTGGTTGAAGCTGGCGTCGTCGACACCGCCCACGTCTGACACCATGCCGACCTTCGCCGCGCACTCCGGTGCAGGGGGCTCAGTGGGCTCCGGTGCGGCAGCAGGGCCACAAGCCGCCACCACCGCAGTTAGAGCCATCAAGACCACTAGACTAAACAACATCCACTTCTTCATCTTTTCCTCCCATTCGGTTCACTGTTCTGTGGATTTGCGATACGTCCGACGTTTCTCCAGTCGATCTACCACCTCCCTTCTGTTGCCCATCCGCACAGCTCTTGGCAGTGCGGCAGATCCTAAGACACGCCCACGCGCCAATCGGCTTCGGTGCGCATGCATTCGTGCTCAATAGCGAACAAATTCTACCCCATGCGGCCAAGGATGGCAACCTCTGTCTCCAACGGGATTCTCATTCCCTATCGTTCCCCCAGATGGGGCCTCATCAAGTTCCAGACCTCCTCAGCCGTCCAGACCTTCGTGCCATCGAGTACCACCGCGCCAGGATGTTCGAGCAGCCACTGATCGTGCAACGCCTCGAGTTGGCGCAAATACTCCAGGCTAACACCGCTCTCCTCGCTCCTGCCGCGAGCCTTCATGCGCTCCACGCATATCTCGGCCGGAGTGCGGTAGTACAGTATACACTCCGGCTCAACACAGTAGTTCGTGGCCAGGAAATCCCACAACCCACAGTACACCTGCCACTCTGCATTGGTCATTCCCCCCAGGCGATGGCTGTTGGTGGCGAACACGTAGCGATCGGTGAAGATGGAACGTTCGAGGACAACGCGGCTGTGATCGGTCAGAGCCAGCACTTCCTGCCAGGTCTTGGCGCGCGTGACGAAAGCGGTAATCTGGAATGTGAAGGCCCAGCGCTCCATATCACTGTAGAAAGCGTCCAGCAGATTCGCCGCAAACCCCTCTTGCCACGCCTGCACAGGCTCCTCGATGAAGTCAAAGAGCCCCGACGTCTTGAGGATTTTGCCCATCGTGCTCTTTCCCGCGCCGATGTTGCCTTCCAACAGTATCATCTTCCGATCCTCCATCGCGATCGCCTTCTCCTCCCTCAACGCACTATCTCTGGTCTTCCGCCGACCACCA
>DATKVP010000123.1:0-3326 GCA_035530015.1 Anaerolineae bacterium
CCTGGAGGATGTTCAACTGGGCTCGGATGTTGTTTGCTATGGTGTCCCATGGATCGCTCCATGACAGCGGTACGAAGGCTTGAGCCGCCAGATGGAATATGTAGTCGGGCTGGGCCTGGGACAGAACGTCCGCCGCAACGCCGGCGTCCGACATGTCGCCCACGATAAGGTCTATGTCGTCTCTAATATGAGCGATGTTTCTACTATCGCTGCTGATATCGGTTCCGCAAACCCCTAGGTCCGTGTGGGCCAGAAGGTATTCGGCAAGATGACTGCCGGCGAAACCACACGCTCCGGTGATCAGCGCCCTCAAGTCTCTCTCCCAGGTAGGTATACCCAGCGTCCAGGGATATTATAGCCCAACCGGGGCCTCAGGTAAAGCCCGCAAGCAGATCACCAGACGGGATACTCTCCCCTGGCCAAACGCGACGTGAAGTCATAGATGGCACCGAGCTCGGGCGAGTTGAGGTATCTCTACATTCAACACCATCTGCTCAATGTCCATCAGCGGCACGTATCTCACCGCTGCCGATGTGTCGTTGGCCCCGATCACCTCGCGCTCGAAGATGTCAGTCAGTTTAGGCGAGCCTTCCTTGATCTCGTTCTGGACAACGATGTGCTCGTCGGCATCGACGAAGCGGAGGTTATCTGTCAGCCACTTCCTGGCGGTGCGCTCGGCGAGGTCCTGCACGCCACCAACGCCCCCCTATCTATGCCGTGGTACACTATATGGCCAAACGTCGCCCTATGCTCGCCGCACAGCGCCACGGAGATCTCTTCCATGATGGCATCGCAAATCGAGTCAGGATGGCCTACCCCCTTTCGCTCCACCGATCCCACCTGTTGGTCCTCGATGGGGATCTTGTCCAGGCTCTCCACCTTGACGTTTCTCGTCGTCATCCAGACCTCAGAATCTGCGATCCTCCCCCTCAGGCGGGCCGTCCAGCCCTCCCCACCTACGTTCCTTCCTCCCACGAGGACAGGTACTTCTCCTGCTCAGGCGTGAGCGCGTCTATCTTGAGCTCCATGGCCATCAGCTTGAGGCGAGCTATCTCGCGGTCTATGTCTTCGGGAACCGGATAGACCGTACTCTCCAAGGTGCTCCCCTGCGTGACCAGATACTCGATGCCCAGAGCCTGGTTGGCGAAGCTCATGTCCATCACCGAAGCTGGGTGTCCTTCAGCCATGGCCAGGTTCACGAGTCGGCCCTCTCCAAGGATCGAGATCTGGCGCCCGTCGGCCATGATGTATTGGTCTACACCGGGCCTCGGCTGTCGTACCTCCGCTGCTATCTCCGCCAGAGAAGGGATGTTGAGCTCGACGTTGAAGTGACCGGAATTGGCCAGAATAGCTCCGTCTTTCATCACCTCAAAGTGATGCGTGTCTATAACGTGGATGTCCCCGGTGGCGGTGACGAAGATGTCGCCGATGCTGGCTGCTTCCAGCATGGGCATCACACGGAATCCGTCCATTACCGCCTCGAGGGCTTTCAGCGGATCCACTTCGGTCACAATGACACTGGCTCCCATCCCTCGGGCGCGCATGGCGATGCCGCGCCCGCACCAGCCGTATCCAGCCACGACGAAGTTCTTGCCCGCCAGCAGTATGTTGGTGGCTCGAACGACCCCATCGATGGTGGACTGACCGGTGCCGTACCGGTTGTCGAAGAAATGCTTGGTGAGCGCATCGTTCACAGCAATGATCGGGTACCTCAGCACCCCGTCCCTGGCCATAGCCCTCAGGCGGATCACTCCTGTGGTCGTCTCCTCGGTGCCACCGATGACGTCGCCGATGAGGTCCGTTCTCTCCTTGTGAAGTGTAGAGACTAGATCAGCGCCATCGTCGATGGTCACTTGAGGGCGGTGCTCCAGCGCCGCACGGATGTGCTGGTAGTACAGCTCATTGTCCTCGCCCTTGACGGCGAAGACGGGTATCTCATCATTGACAACCAGTGAGGCTGCCACGTCATCCTGAGTGGACAGTGGATTGCTGGCACAGAGGACCAGATCTGCCCCACCGGCAGCCAACGTCTGCGCCAGGTTCGCGGTCTCCGTAGTGATATGCAGACAGCCCGACAGTTTCATCCCCTCCAGCGGCTTCTCTCTGTCGAATCTCTCCCTGATCAAACGTAGCACCGGCATCTCCTGCGCCGCCCATCGGATGCGCAGCCTGCCCTGGTCGGCCAAGGACGTGTCCTTGACATCGAAGTCTCCAGCCATCGAGTTGCTCCTTTCTCCCTATCGCGGTGACCGAAAGGTGATCTACCTCGCGCCACCACCTGGTTCTCGTCGTGCCTGCAGTTCCCCACCCAGGCCACCTCCGTCAAGGTGCCACAGATGCGAGCTTCTGCACGACCATAGCTACTTGTGCCAGTCGCTACTGCTCTCTCTCACTCGGCCTCTCTGCGAACCGCGAGAGTCTCAGTGAACGAGCAGCAGACATCGAATCCCAAACGATGATACACCTTGCTCGCAGCCTCATTGCTCTGGCCCACGTTCAGCACCACATCCAGAGATTGCGAGAGCAATTCCTCCACGACCGCGCTGGTGCACATCGTAGCATAACCCATCCCTCGGTATTCGGGAAGCGTGAAAACGTTGCCCACGATCCCAAGACGATACATGCGAGAGACAAGATGTGTCCCTGCCGTGGCCACGAGCCTGCCATCCTGCTCGATTCCGTAGAACACGCCCTGGTCCAGCTGATAGGGCGCGAAGGCAACGTCGCCATATGATCGGTAGAGATCCTGCAACCGGCGTACTTGTCCTGGGCCTAGCCTTTCTACTGGGCCATCCACGCACTTGAACCCCTCAGGCCTGAGGACCATCCTATGCATCACCTCTACTCTGCGAAGAGAGTAGTGCCTGCTCAAAGCGTCTAGATGGTGGGGCCTGCATGCCAAGTACGCTCTCGTGGTCTTCAGGACAGACCGAAGAATCGGTACCAGCCCCTCCGCTGACCCCATCAGAAACACTCGGTCCGGCGGCAGCCCGCTGAAAAGCAGACAAAGGGTCATCAACTGGCCATCCGCAGAAGAGGCGTACCATTCACACTGCCTGAACAAGGCTGGCTCCAGATCACAGATGGCATAGGCTGCGTAGAGCCGATCCTTCTTCAGGAAATCGTAGATCTCCTCTTTGACATCAAGCCGTTTGACGGAACAGGCCATTCTCCTACAGCAGGTACCGCCTCCTCATCTCCCTGGAGACGGCAGCCGTCAGCTCCAGCACGCGTTCTGCATCCTCCACCGACAGCGAGCCCAGGCCGCAGCACGGACTGATCAGAGAAGCCGCCAGCAGACTGTCCAGATCAATACCCTTGTCCAC
>DATKVP010000124.1:0-12312 GCA_035530015.1 Anaerolineae bacterium
TACAGGAACAGAGTCTCATAGCAGAACGAGACTGTCCCCATGGCATAGGCCCAGGTCATAACCGGATTCCAGTTCGACGGCGGGCCCCACTGCTTGCCGGTGGTGTAAAGGGTTTCGCTCCTTTCGTAAGAAACAACCGTAGGCTCCTTTGTAGGCTCTGGTGCCGCGGTGGGTGCAGGCGTGGTGGGTTCCGGGGGCGCCGGGGTGGGCGTCGCTCCACCACCACAGGCGGTCAGAAGGAGACTGCCAATGACAAGCATACTCAGCAACGCCAACAGTGACTTACGCATTTCTCTTCCCTCCTCAATGGTACCAAAGAACGTGGACAGGGACCAACCAACTCACATGCCCGGAATTCATCTCAAGGATTCACCACCTCCTTCTTAGCGCATGATTCGCGGATGACCAGCTGGGTCGGCAGAACAATACGTCGAGGCCCGGAGCCCGGCTGCTCGATCAAGTCGAGCAGCGCCTCCACAGCCAGAGCCGCCATCCGCCCAATCGGCTGGCGCACGGTCGTCAGCGGCGGCTCAGTCGCTGAGGCCACAGGGATGTCATCGAAACTGACCAGAGAGATATCCTGAGGAACCCGTCGACCCGCCCTACGCAGCGCTTTTAGCGCCCCAACCGCCATCGTATCGCTGGCCATAAAGACCGCACTGGGCTCGGCTGGCAGCAGGCGCTGCATGCCAGCCATCCCGCTGGCCTCCGTGAAGTCCCCTTCAACGATCAGTTCCGGTTCCACGGGCATTCCGTGGGCTGATAGTGCCCGGCGGTACCCTTCCAGGCGATCTTGTCCAGCGGTCATGTCCGGACGGCCGGTCACCATGCCGATACGACGATGCCCCAGCCGGATCAGATGATCCACTGCCATCTGTGTCCCGCCTATGTTGTCGACGTCCACAGAATGGACCCGTTCGTCGGGAGAGCGCCCCACACACACGAAAGGGACGCCGTCACGCAGCAGATCGGAGATGAGGGGATCTTCCAGCGCAGCCGAAGCGACGATCACTCCATCCAGGTAGGCGTTGCGTACCAGGCGCTGATAGATCTCCTGCCGGTCAGCCGACGAAGAGAACAACGAAAGCATGAGCTGGTAACCCTGCTCGTTGCACGCCGCCGTCGCCGCCCGCAGCAGTATGGGGAAGAAGGGGTCTGTAAAGAGGTGCGTTACTACTTCGGGAATGACCATCCCCACTATGTGCGTGCGCTTCGTCACCAGGCTACGTGCTACGGCGTGAGGTCGATACCCCGACTCCCGGATAGCCTCCCACACGCGACGCCTGGTCTCTGCCCTGACGCTGGGATGATCGTTGATAACGCGAGATACGGTGGAACGAGAAACACCTGCAAGCCGGGCTACTTCCTCCAGTGTGAGCGCCATTCGTACCTCTTGGGAGCGCTCCCACACACTCTCAAAAAAACACCCCGATTTCTCTCGCTCGATTACGCCTGTGGAAGCCCATCCTGGGAGCGCTCTCATACACAGGATACCAGATATTCGAACGCTTGTCAAGTACTTTGTTTGAGTTTCTTCCTTAAATCGTCAATCTGCGCATCTAATGCCAGGCTGCTGCAAGGCGGCTGCCCTTTCGGCGTGAATGCCAAGACCCTCCCCTGCCCGGACAGCAATTCGCGATCGAGCAAGAGGCTGGTTCGCCAATGGGCCAATGCAAACGGTGCTTCAGAGGACAGCCAGCGCTGTGACCCGTACGGAGAATTCACTCCGGCCGATCTTGGGTGCATGGCGTCTACCATTCCGCCACGGAGCGGCGTTTGTGCTCATGTCTGGGGTCAAACCGCAGGAATCCTTTGGGTGTTCTCCCCGTGCTCGGCGGACGGAGTGTGCCACCCCTCAACCTCAAAGGAGAACTCAAAAGGGCTATCCTATGATAGGACAGCCCTTCGGATACCTAGGTCGCAGTTGGTCGCTTGCTCTCTCGCCCTCCAGCGCAGCGCCTGCCCTGAGCGCAGTCGAAGGGTAGCGTATCCTGCCAAGCCAGCGAGACCGCTGCCCCGCGGCACATTCGCCCGCTCTGGGCCTCGACAGGATGTCTGTGGGGTCCCCGTCGTCTCCCATTCGCCACAGCGGGCTACAACCACGTCCGCAGATGCAGACCAGTGTCAACCTTGGCGCACAACTTGATGTGTCACTGGAGATGACGTATCATTCCGTGCACGCGAGACTTGCTGCTCCTCGGTCGCTCCCAAAGGTGCACCCTCCTCGCGCGGTCGGCCGGCGGACCGCGCAGAGAGCCTGGGCGGTCATACCTGACCGAGTTCTGGACTGAACAGCCGCTCCCAGAGCACAGGACTCGCGCGAAGCAGACGCCGCAGAGCAACTCACGATGGTGGACTGGCGCGGACAAGGGACATGAGGCAAGAGAACAAGGAAGGAGAGTGGGCATGTTTGATCACATACTGGTTCCTCTAGACGGCTCATCTCTCGCGGAGTGCGTGGTACCTCACTCGTTCTCTCTAGCCCGGGCCTTCGGGTCCAAAGTCACGCTGTTGCGCGTCTTGGAGCGCACTCACGCCGACGACCGACCTGGGTTCATCGACCCCCTTGACTGGCACATCAGCAGGACCGAAGCCGAAGCCTACCTGGCTGGGTGGGCTCGTCGGCTGGAGGAGGGCGGCGTTGAGACCGGACATGAACTCCTGGACGGTGCGGCGGCCGACCAGGTAGTCGACTTTGTGCGCGATCATGGGATAGATCTGATGGTCCTCAGCAGCCACGGCCAGGGGGGGCTGAGCGGCTGGAACGTCAGTGGGACGGTGCAGAAAATCATCCTCCGTGCCTACGTATCCGTGATGATCGTGCGAGCCTACCAGCCGCTCCAGGCTGGCCTGACAGATATCGCTTGCCGACGCCTGCTGCTTGCGCTCGACGGCTCGATGCGGGCGGAATGCGCACTAGCCCCGGCCGTACAGCTCGCCCGCTTCTTCTCGTGTCGGCTGTTGGTGGCATCTGTTGTGAGCAAGCCTGAGGTGACACGCCATCGGCCTCTGACATCGGAAGAGACCGATTTGGCCAACAGAATCACCAGCCTCAACCAGGTGGAGACCACTGGCTATTTGAGCCGGCTGTCTTCGCGACTTTCTGCGGAGGGAATCGACGTGGACACTCATCTCTTGACGGGTGTACCTATCGCAGAGATTCTCCAGGAGCTGGTGCAGCAGGAACAAGCGGATCTGGTAGTGTTGAGTGCCCATGGCTCCTCAGGCGCGAGCAAATGGCCTTACGGCCGCTTGGCCACGAACTTCATCGCCTATGGCACCACGCCCTTGTTGATCATCCAGGACCTTCGTGCAGGCAACTTGCTTCCCACCGCCGCCGAGCTGGCCGCACAAGCGCATAGACCGCGCTGAGCAAGGCATGAGGGTCACAAGAGAGATATGAATTCGGCCGGAGACAACGGAGACCGCGACAGGGGAACCGGCACCACCAGCCAAGGTGCGGTTCGGGGCCTGGCGATCAAGCTGGCCAGGAGCCACAGGGTCTCTGACCATCCCAGTCGCCGCACCGTCCTTCTCGACCATTCCAGCAGCCTGGAGACGGCTCTCAAAGATGCGTACCAGCGTCTTCAGTACGAGGGCGAAACGGCCAGCTCCTACGGGGCCGAATGGCTGCTGGACAACTTCTACATGGTGCAACAGGCGCTGCGCAGTATCCGCAGCGACATGCCGAGACGTTACTACCGCCAGCTTCCCACACTGGATTCGACCCCCCTTGCGGGACTTCCCCGAATCTACGCCCTGGCCCGGTCAATCATCGCCCACTGCGACTGTCGGCTCAATCCTGCTCAGATGATGCGATTCCTTCAAGAGTATCAGAGCGTGCAACCGCTGACCATTGGCGAGTTGTGGGCACTGCCGACCATGTTTCGGTTCGGAATCCTGGAGACCCTGGCCCAGGCCGCCCGCAACGTCACGGGAGCAGCGGTCGATGGTGGCGAGGAACTGCTGGCCACTACCCCGTCGGCTTTGCCGTCAGATCCTGGGGATGGGACAACCATTGCCAACTCCATCTTCGGACTGCGCGTGTTGGCCACCATGGACTGGCAGGCTTTCTTCGAGAGTGTCAGCCTGGTGGAACAGGTGCTGCGCCGAGACCCGGCGAGGATCTACTCGCGAATGGACTTCGAAACGCGCGACCGTTATCGTCGGACGGTCGAGGAGCTGGCTAAGACCACAGGCGGGAGTGAGGAGGGGATTGCGCGGGAGACTGTCCGATTGGCCCGGCAGGCGCAGGGAGACAGCGGGAACTCATCACGTGCGCATCACGTCGGTTATTACCTGATAGACGCTGGGCGCCCGCTGCTCGAAAGCAACCTGAGCTACCGCGCTCCCTGGCGGAGCCGTCCGCGCCGTTGGCTGCTCCGGCATCCCACCCCGGCATATCTGTGCTGCACCGCGTTGCTGGCTGTGTCGATGGTCTTTGCCGTCGTCGCCTACGCGCTCGCGTCCGGCGGGTCCACGCTACAGATAATTGCTGCGGGCGCATTGATGCTAGTCCCATCGCTAACGGTGGCCGTCAACCTTGCCAACTGGCTTGTCACGCACTGGCTGCCACCCCGCTTGGTGCCAAAACTGGATTTCCAGAAGGGTATCCCCGCTGACTGCCGAACGATGGTGGTTATCCCCACGCTTCTCAGCAGCGCGAGTGATCTAGAGAGCCTATTCCAGCAACTGGAACTCCATTTCTTGAGCAATCAGGACGATCATGTGCGTTTCACCCTGCTTACCGATTTCGTAGACGCCCCCCAGAAGCGGATGCCGGGCGACGACGAGCTCCTTGACCAAGCGACGGCCGGCACACGCGACCTCAACAGAAGACATGGCACAGACGATGGCGGCCCCTTCTACTTCTTCCATCGTGAGCGGAGGTGGAATCCTGGCGAAGACTGCTGGATGGGTTGGGAGCGCAAGAGGGGCAAGCTGATGGAGTTCAATCGCTTGCTGCGGGGAGCGACAGGGACGTCCTTCGTACTACAGGAAGGAAGGTTGGACCTCCTTTCCGGGACGCGGTACGTCATCACGCTCGACACAGACACGTCTCTGCCCAGGGATAGTGCGCGCCGACTCATCGGCGCCATCTCACATCCCCTGAATCGCGCCGAATTCGACGAGCGAAGCGGTAGGGTTATCGCCGGCTACACCATCCTCCAACCTCGGGTAGAGATCATCCCCACCAGCGCAAATCGCTCCCTCTTCGCGCGGGTCTATTCTGGAGATACCGATGTGGACCTGTACAGCAGGGCCGTATCCGACGTGTATCAAGACCTCTTCGGTGAAGGCATCTACGTGGGGAAAGGGATCTATGATCTGGACGCCTTCGAACGCACCGTTGCGGGATGCGTCCCTGAGAACGCCTTGCTGAGCCACGACCTCTTCGAGGGTATCCTGGGCCGCGTCGGATTGGTGACAGACATCACCCTCTTCGAAGACTACCCTCCGGACTATCTGTCGTTTGCGCATCGTGCCCATCGCTGGGTGCGAGGGGATTGGCAGTTACTGCCCTGGCTGTTGCCCGTGGTGCCAACCGAGAGCGGGCGGGGCGTGCCCAACTACCTTCCAGCTCTTGGTCGCTGGCAGATCATGGACAATCTGCGACGGAGTCTGGGCCCGCCGGCGCTGTTCGCCCTGTTGTCCGCCGGCTGGTTGTGGCTGCCCGGCTCGCCCTTGATCTGGACCCTGGCGTCATTCGCTGTGCCAGCCGCAGACCTCGTCACCACCACGGTCACCGGGCTGACCCGGAGATCGCCCCGCACGTCCGTGAGCGGGCTCATGCAAAGCAGCCGGTATGACGCAGTGCGTTGGCTACTGCAACTGGCCTTTCTGCCTTACACTGCGCAACTGACGGTGGACGCCATCGGCGCTACGCTCGTACGTTTGATGGCGAGCCACCGGCGCCTGCTCCAATGGACCACCTCCGCGCACACCATCTACCTCTTCGGCAAGGAGCGCAAGGTCGGCGTAACCTGGAGACGAATGTACGTCGGGCCCATCCTCGCGGCGTCGGTCACGTTCCTCATCGTTTTGATCAAGCCAGGCGCCCTTTTTGTCGCCGCGCCGCTTCTCCTCGCGTGGGTCATCTCTCCGCAGATCGCCCTCTGGACCAGCGCTCCCACGGTGCGACTGCAGAAACCGCTTTCCCCGGATCAGCGCCAGGCGTTGCGCCGCTTCGCTCTCCGCACCTGGCACTACTTCGAGAAGTTCGTCGGTCCGGAGGACAACTGGCTGCCACCTGACCACTATCAGGAAGCCCCACGCGGACTCGTCGCCCATCGGACCTCTCCAACAAACCTGGGCCTGCTCTTGCTTTCCACTTTGGCGGCCTACGATCTGGGTTTCATCGGCTTGACCAATCTCGGATGGCGGCTAGGCTACACCTTCGGGAGCATGGGCAAGCTGCAACGGTACCGCGGCCATTTGTTCAACTGGTATGATACACGTAGTCTGAGGCCCTTGCCTCCGCGATACGTCTCCACCGTGGATAGCGGCAACCTGGCGGCATGTCTTCTGGCCCTAAGACAAGGCCTGCTGGCCCTCAGCCACGATCCAGTTCTACGCTGGCAGCGCTGGGAGGGCCTACTCGACGCGTTGTCCACGGTTGGCGAGATCGTGGACAGAATCGCCGGTCCCGAGGCACCGACAGCCATCACTGAATGCCGCGAGCACCTGGGCCACATCAGTCGGCAGGTGCTTTTGGTGCAGAACGAGCCAGAGCGTTGGCCCACAATGCTCGGGAAGCTGGAAGAGGAACACTGGCCAGAGTCCGAACGCTTGCTGAGGCTGGCGATGGAATCGGTCTCGGGCTCTCGAGATGCCGTGGTGTGGCGCGAGCTGGGGACCTGGGTGGAGCGGGTGCGCTATCATCTCTTCGACGCCCGACGCGAGACGGATCTGCTACTCGCCTGGTTGGCCGCTGTCAGTGAGCCACCATCGTTGATCAGCAGCCCGGAGGCCGACCCGGCGACGGTCGACGCCTGGCGGGCCCTGGTACTTGCCCTGCCCACCAATCCACGGCTTGACGAAATCCCCAAGGTGTGTGATGAAGCTCGGACACGACTGGCCCAACTCCAGGAAAACCTGCGCGATGATGACAGGCTGGCCGACGAGCTGGCGAAGGCTCACAGCTGGTGCAGCCGCCTCCGCAACGGGCTAGACTCCTCCCGAGAGGCTGCGTCGGCCCTGCTGAGGAACTACGAGAAGCTAGGCGTCCAGGCGGAGGCCTACTTCCAGGCTATGGAGTTCGGCTTCTTGTACGATGACCAACGCCAGTTGTTCCACATCGGCCATAATGCCACGACCGGGAGACTGGATGCCAACTACTACGACCTCCTGGCGTCGGAGGCCCGCATGACCAGCCTGGTAGGCATCGCCAAGGGTGACGTCCCCCAGAGCCACTGGGTGCATCTGGGTCGCCCTTTCACCCTGGCTGACGGCGAACGCGTGCTTCTCTCCTGGGGCGGCAGCATGTTCGAGTATCTCATGCCGACCCTGCTGATGCGCGGCTACGAAGGTACCTTCATAGAGCAAAGCGCCCGCGCCGCTGTCCGTCGGCAGATGGCTTATGGCCGGGAGAAGGGCGTACCGTGGGGTATTTCGGAGTCGGGCTACTACGCCTTCGACGCGAACATGGGCTATCAGTATGGTCCTCTCGGCGTACCGGGGCTAGGGTTGAGGCGCAACCTGGAAGCGGATCTGGTGATAGCTCCCTACGCCTCTCTGCTTGCTCTGCCGTTCCAGCCGGAGCCAGTGATGAAGAATCTCGCCCAATTCATCAAGCTGGGGATGCTCGGCCTGTACGGATTCTGCGAGGCCATCGACTACACGCCCTCAAGAGTTCCCCCCGGGCGAAGCAGTGCGATTGTGCGCTCCTACTATGCGCATCACCACGGCATGAGCCTCCTGGCCATGACCAACTATCTCCAGCACGAAGGGATGCTGCGTCGCTTCCATGCTGATCCTCGCATCCAGAGCGTGGAACTGCTGCTACAAGAGAAGACCCCCCGGCAGGCACCGGTCGAATACATCCGGGCGGAGGCAGCCCGGCGTCTTCGCCGGGTCGAACGCGGAATCGCGAGCAGCCCATGGAGCGTACCCGTGGGCGGACCGTCGCCCCAGGTGCATCTACTCTCCAACAGGCGGTACACCGTGCTCGTGTCCAGCACCGGCGGGGGCTACAGTCATTGGCAAGACATAGACCTCACGCGTTGGTGTGCCGATGCCACCATGGACGACTGGGGAACCTGGCTGTATGTGAAGGACAGAGAGAGTGGTGCGCTGTGGTCGGCCGCCCATCAGCCGATCGGTTCTCCGGCGGAGGACGAGGAGGTGGTCTACTACGCCCACAGGGCGGAGTTCCGCCGCCGGCACCGCGACGTCGCCTCCCGGTTGGACATCATCGTGGCGCCCGATGACGATCTGGAGATCCGCCGTGTCATCCTGACCAACCACAGCGCACACCGCCGCCACCTGACTCTCACCAGCTACGGGGAAGTGGTCTTGGCGCCGCAGGCACACGACCGTAGCCATCCAGCTTTCAACAAGCTCTTTATCCAAAGCGAATACTTGCCAGGATTGCACGCCCTGGTGTTTCACCGCCGCATACGTGAGGCCGATGAAGCGCCGGTCTATCTCGGTCATGCGGTGTGCACGAAGCATGGGGGAAGAAGCACCGATGCTCACGAGAGCGACCGTGGACAGTTCCTGGGTCGAGGCCGGACACCCCTCGATCCCCAGGCCCTCAGCGACGGCAGTTCCGGGCTTTCAGGGACCACGGGCGCGACACTGGACCCGATGTTCGCCCTCGGGGAGGACATCGAGTTGGGTCCCTACGCCACCCGGGAGGTCGCCTACCTCACCCTGGCTGCGAGGTCCCGAGAGGAGGTGCTGGCCCTGATCGAGCGCTATCAGGACTGGTCCCGCATAGAACTGGCCTTTGACCAGGCGCTGTCCCGCGCCGACCTTGAGTTGCGCCACCTCGACCTGACCCCGGCGGACTTGCCGCCATTCGATCAACTGCTCTCCGCCCTTCTCTATCCTCATGCTGCGCTGCGTGCTGACGCCTCCGTCCTGGCGGCCAACACGAAGGGTCAGCCCGGCCTGTGGCCGTACTCGGTTTCCGGCGATGTTCCAATACTGCTGGTGCGTATCGGCACCGAGGGAGGACTGGCCCTGGTGCAGGAGCTGCTCAGGGCCCAGGCCTACTGGCGAAGCCGACAGATGGACATCGACCTGGTGATTCTCAACCAGCAAGACATGGGGTACGACCAACCCCTGCACGGTCAGTTGCGATCATTGATCAGCCGCCTGGGCCATGAGGCCTGGCTGAACCAACGTGGAGGGGTATTTGTCCTGTTCGCTGAGCAGATGGACCAGAAGGATCTGATCCTGTTCGAGACTGCCGCCCGAGTTATTCTGGATGGGGAAAAGGGCTCGCTTGCCCAGCAACTGGGCCAGGTACCCACCGAGCCCGCGCGTCTGCCACCCCTTTACCCGACCCTGCCCAAACCCGAGGACGTCGAGCCCACACCGCCGCTGACCCGGCCGACAAACCTTCTCTTTGACAACGGTCTGGGCGGTTTCGCGGCCGACGGGCGAGAGTATGTGATCTATCTTGAGCCAGGGCAGAAGACGCCAGCCCCCTGGATTAATGTCATCGCCAATCCCAACTTCGGGTTCCTGGTCTCCGAATCGGGCAGCGGCTTCACCTGGGCGGAGAACAGCGGCGAAAACCGGCTCACCACCTGGCGCAACGACCCAGTGAGCGATGCGCCGAGCGAGGCACTGTATCTACGCGACGAGGAGACGGGAATCGTATGGTCGCCCACGCCCCTGCCGGCAGGTGCACCGGCCCCCTACCTGATCCACCACGGCGCTGGCTACTCCGTTTTCGAGCACCACAGCCATGGCTTGAGACAACACCTGCGCCTTTTCGTGGCACCAGAGGCGCCGGTGAAGCTGGTGCACTTGCGCCTGGAGAACGTATGGAAACGCCACCGCCGGGTCACCGCAACCTTCTACGCAGAATGGGTACTCGGTACTCACCGCGACAAGACGCAGCAGCACATTGTTCCGGAGTTCGAGGCCCAAAGCCAGGCCCTGCTGGCACGTAACCCCTTTGACGAACGCTTCGGGCGTCGTGTGGCCTTCCTGGCAGCTAGCCAGCCACTCCACGGCCTCACCGCCGATCGCACCGAGTTCCTCGGCTGTCAGGGAAACCTGAGTAATCCCACCGCCCTGGAGATGGTCGGGCTGGCCAGCGCCGTCGATACTGGTCTCGACCCCTGCGCGGCCATACAACTGCATGTCGATCTGGCGCCTGGTGAGGCGAAGGAGGTGTTCTTCCTGCTAGGCCAAGGTGCTGATCGGCGAGAGGCCCTGCAACTGGTCAAGCGCTTTCAGGATCCAGCTCAGGTGGAGGCGGCGTGGGCGGCCACTGGCGAGTATTGGGATGGTCTGCTGGGCACCGTCACGGTGGAGTCGCCCGATCCAGCCATGAACCTGCTCTTGAACCGTTGGCTGCTCTACCAAACGCTGGCCTGTCGCCTATGGGCTCGTTCTGCGCTCTACCAATCGAGCGGCGCCTTCGGCTTCCGAGATCAGTTGCAGGACGTGATGGCCTTGGTGTATGCCGCTCCCCAGTTGGTGCGAGCACATATCCTGCAAGCGGCTGGCCATCAGTTCGAGGAAGGAGACGTACTCCACTGGTGGCATCCCCCTTCTGACACTGGAGTGCGGACCCGCATTTCAGATGACCTGCTGTGGCTTCCTTTCGTGACCGCCCACTATGTAACCAGCACCGGGGATGCCTCTATCATGAACGAGAGAGTGCCCTTCTTGAAGGGTCAACCTCTCGAGCCAGAGGAGCAGGAACGCTACGGCGGCTATGAGACCGCCGCCGAGAGCCATACCTTGTATGAGCACTGCCGCCGGGCCCTGCAACGGGGCACAACCTCTGGGGCGCACGGGCTGCCCCTCATCGGGACTGGGGACTGGAACGATGGCCTGAACCGTGTGGGCATTCAGGGTCGAGGTGAGAGTGTGTGGCTGGGCTGGTTCCTCTACGCCACCTTGATGCGTTTCTCTCCCCTCTGCGCCTTGATGGACGATGAGGGACAGGCCGCCAAGTATCGCGAGCAGGCGGAGGATCTCCGCCAGGCTCTGGAGGCCAACGCGTGGGACGGCGAATGGTACCTGCGCGCCTACTATGACGATGGAACGCCCTTGGGTACGGCGCAAGACGCTGAGTACCAGATCAGCTCCATCGCTCAGGCTTGGGCCGTTTTGTCGGGAGCGGCGGACCCTGCCCGCGCGGCGCAGGCCATGGAGGCCGTTGCCGAACGCCTCGTAGACAACGAGGCAGAGCTGATGTTGCTCTTTAGCCCGCCCTTCGACAAGACGCCGCGAGATCCAGGATACATCAAAGGCTATCCGCCAGGGGTTCGGGAGAACGGCGGGCAATACACCCACGGAGTCCTGTGGACCGTGTGGGCCTTCGCGCAGCTAGGCCAGGGAGATCGCGCTGAAAGGCTATTCCGGCTGCTCAATCCCATCTATCACGGCGCGAATGGGGAACACGTCGCTCGCTACCGGGTTGAACCATACGCGGTGCCGGCAGATGTGTCAGGAGTGGCTGCCCACGCCGGCCGCGGCGGCTGGACCTGGTACACAGGATCCGCAGGATGGATGTATAGACTTGGAGTGGAGGCCATCTTGGGTCTGAGACGGCAGGGGGAAACTCTGCACATCACTCCCTGCATCCCCAAGAACTGGCCAGGCTACGAGATCCGGTACCAGAACGGAGAAACGTTCTATCGGATCTCTGTGGAGAACCCCAGCGGTGTCAGCCAAGGCGTGAAACGCGTGGTGCTGGACGGAGAGTTATTGCCCGGACCGGATATACCTCTGCTCCGGGACGGCGGGGCGCATCAGGTGCAGGTGGAGATGGGCTGAGCCGTTTCCAGTGCGGCCATCACGCGCAGCCCACCAGCCGAAACTACGTGTGACGGGTTCCCCGACTGGCTGCGCCACACTGTACCTGGTCCACGCTATAGGGCGGGTGGGATTCGAACCCACACCCGGGTTACCCCAGAACGGATTTTAAGTCCGTAGCGTCTACCGTTCCGCCACCGCCCCTCCAGCGGTATTGTACCCCGGCCGCCAAGCGCAACGCAACCCATCCTCGATTGGCCAGCCGGGGGCGGCGTGAGAGGACCCTACGGCGTCTTCATCCAGGAGAAGAAGATCCTCAACAGGATGCTACCCACCACGCAGGTCACGATCATCACGGGAAGCCCC
>DATKVP010000125.1:0-2747 GCA_035530015.1 Anaerolineae bacterium
GCGCCCATACGTTCATCTCCTACCATCAGTGGTGAGCATCTCCTCTTTGGCTCTGATGACGGCGCCGTCTACGCTCTCGACGTGCAGAACGGGGAACTCAGATGGAAATACCAGACGGGCCACGCCGTGCAGTCATCGCCAGCTGTGGCACACGATATGGCGTACGTGGGATCCGGGGATTCTTCCCTGTACGCGCTGGACCTGGCCAACGGCTGGCCTGTGTGGCGCTGCAGAACGAAGGGCCGGGTGATATCATCGCCACTGGTAAGCGGTAGCACTGTCTATTTCGGTTCGAACGACCATCATGTCTACGCTGTGGACGCAAGGACAGGCGCGTCAGTCTGGAAGCACGCCACAGAGGGACCCGTGGTGTCTTCACCCGAGATCCACAAGCGAGAAGTCTATGTTGGCTCCGCCGACGCCCATCTCTACTGTCTGGACTCCAGCACAGGCAACCTGATCTGGAGATTCAGGGCCAATGGGGCCATTACTAGCTCACCCAACATTCGCGAGGGAATAATCTACGTGGGTTCCACAGACGGCACGATGTACGCGCTACCGATAGACTCCAAGGAGTGACCCTGTCCGACACGGGAGACAAGCAGAGAGTACCGGATCGGGAGATGTCAATGGGCATGTGGGATAGGCTGTTCCGTCGCGCGCGGAGGAAAGGACAAGACGCATTGGAGCAAGAGCAGCCGCTCTCCAAGGGCCACCGTCGAGTGGATCCCCTGGAGATCGGACAGGGCACTGACATTGGCAAGATACGTGAGGCTAACGAGGACGCCTTTCTCACCCTGAAGTCATTGATCGGCACGCAACCAGAACCAGTTCCGGTGGGCCTGCTGCTGATCGCGGACGGCATGGGCGGCCACGCGGGTGGCAAAGAGGCAAGTTCCATGGCCATTCGCGTCGCCAGCGGCATACTCGCGAGAGAGATACTCCTGCCGTTGCTTGAGAGTCAGGCAACAACCGTAGCGAGCCGTCCCATCCAAGAAGTCCTCAGCGAGGCCACGGTCTCCGCCAACGATGCGGTCTCTCAAACTGAGGGAGACGCCGGAACCACCCTGACTTCGGTGATCGTGATGGGGCACAGTGCCTACATAGCCCATGTCGGAGACACCCGCGTCTACTATCTGAACAGTGGGGAACTCCAACAGATCACGCAAGACCACTCTCTGGTGAAGAGATTGGTCGAACTGGGCCAGATATCAGTCGAAGAAGCACAGCACCATCCGCAGCGCAATTTCCTGTACCGAGCTGTGGGCCAGGGCCCAGAACTCACCGTCGACACCTATTTCCAGCGCCTTGCGGAGAGCAGCTATCTCCTCCTTTGCAGCGATGGACTGTGGAATCAAGTTTCCGACGAAGAGATGGTGGAAGTGATCGAGAACACATCTTCTCTTCAGCAAGCCTGCAATCTGCTCATCGACCGCGCCAACACCCGCGGAGGAGAAGACAACATCACGGTTGTGCTGGCCAAAGTCAACTACTGACAGAGGAGAACGCCATGGGCCACAGGGTGATAGTGCACTTGCTGAATGAGGACCCCATCGTGGCAGAACTGGAGCGGATGCCCGACCCCGGAGACACCATCATCACCCTATTCGATCCGCATCGCGGGGACGGGAAGCCGATATCCTATTTGAGGGACGGGAGCACCGCGGTCGTCTTTCCCATGCACCGCGTCAGCTCAATAGAGATCTTCACCGAGGACGGGGCGAAGGAAGAAGAGATCACCTTCTACAGGGAAGACTCCAGCTAGTACCTCGCGTCACCCGTACCTCCGCCTACCCCCTCATGCGCGCGGCTAGCCGATTCTGCCGGTGCACGAGCGCGTCGATATCGATGCCCACCAGCTGACCGTCTTCGACAACAACCCGACCATTGACCATACTGAGGTCCACCTCGACTGGCCCGCAGAAAACGAGCGCCGCCGCCAGGTCCCCTGCTCCAGCGTACGCCACGCGTTCGACATCGATGCTTATCAAGTCCGCCGCCCTGCCCGGCGCCAAAGAGCCGATGTCATCGCGCCCTAGGAGAGCAGCTCCTCCGAGGGTAGCCATCTCTAGCACCTGACGCGCGCTCAGCGCACTGGACCCGTGCCTGACGCGCTGCAAAAGCAGAGCCATACGCGCCTCGTTGAGCATGTGGGAGGAGTCATTGCTGGCACTCCCATCCACCGCCAGCCCCACTTTCACACCAAGCTCCAGCATGCGTGTCACGGGGGCTATGCCCGAGCCCAGGCGCATGTTCGAAGTGGGGCAGTGAGCAATCCCCGTCCCCGTCTCGGCGAACAGCTTCATCTCCGCGTCGGTGAGATGCACACCGTGGGCGTAGGATACATCTTCTCCCAGCCACCCCAGGTCCGCGAGGTACTCCACCGGCCGACGGCCGAATTGCTCCAGACAGAACACCTCCTCGTCCAACGTCTCCGCCACATGAGTGTGGCAATGGACTCCATATTGCCTTGCCAGGTCTCGGGAACTCCGGAGCAACTCTGGCGTCACGGAGAATGGGGAGCACGGCGCGATCACTATTCTGCGCATGGAGTATCGCTCGGGATCATGGAAGGATTCTATGACCCGCCGAGAGTCAGCTAGGATCGCTTCCTCGTCTTCCACTACCTCGTTGGGTGGCAGGCCACCCTCAGACTCGCCCAGCGACATGCTTCCTCGACAGGGGTGGAAACGCACGCCCAACTCCTCTGCCGCCCGAATCTCATCATCGAGCGTGACCCCGTTGGG
>DATKVP010000126.1:0-3436 GCA_035530015.1 Anaerolineae bacterium
CTGTTCACTCTCGCCGGGGTTTAGCCTGTGTCCCAGGATCACCATCTCCAGGATATCAGCGCAGTATATGTGACCTAGTTCGCCTTCGAAAAAGGCCATGAACTTCTGGGCAGTCATGATCGTCTGATTCATGGCCTCATAATCAAGCCGGTCATCGCTGCCAAAGAAGAGCCCAAAGGCGATCAGGCTCCCGGTAATGCCCCCGCAGATCTCTCCGGTCCCGCCGATGCCGGGAAAGGGGGTCAGGGCCTTGATGATCTCCATGTTGCCCAGGCCGAACTCCTCCATCAGGGCGAGCGCTGTGCCTTGGGCGCAATTCTTGAAGATGAAGTTGTACTCCTCTGCTCGCTGCTGGACGCGATCGAGGATCTGGTCCTTGTTGGCCAGGATCTCATCTCGATCTAACGTCTTCTTAGGGATCCCTTCTATAGACAGCTTCCTCACTTTGGCCTCAAGCCCCGGCACATCCCAGTCTCTTGCCGCCAACTCGTCCACTCTCTCTTGTAGCGCCTCATAATCTGCCATCGTCTGGCCACCTCCTGCGCAGTTCTCCCATGATCATGCCAAAAGCATCGATGATATCGGTGCGAACCAAAACGTCCGGACCAAGCATTCGGCTGGTCCTATATCGGCTGCATGTCAGGGGGATAGAAGGCCATCGACAGCTTTGTGATGAGAGCGCCGGCAGGTGTATTGGCGATGGCTCCGTCTTCCCCAATGGCAAAGAACTTGCCGGTGCTTTTCATTTGATCCCAGTTGTAGAAGAACACGGTGGAGACCGGCAGACCGAATTCGCGAAAGGCGAAGATGTACTGGTTGTCGTCGAACTTGTAGACGGTAGCCAGATCGACATCGCCCTCGCCCCGCAGCGGTCCTAGGATGCATTGCCAGGCGTAGCGCTTCGAATTCAGGTAGATATGCTCGAAACACTGCCGAGGACTGTAGACATAGAGCCCACGCAAGCCTATGAGATCTCGCGTTGGCGCCGGCCTACGGCCGGTGGGCGGAACGGCCGGATCACCCAGTACTCCTGGCGAAAACTCATGGACCGCGCGTGGTTCTTTTCCGACATCGCCTTTGCGCATCGTAGTGCGGACCGCGAGCACTTGCCGTGTTCCAACGTTGACGATGAAGGTCTGCGACTCACGAGGCTTCTGGGCAAAGGTCAGGTCAATGAAATAGGTTTGCGGTGCCACTTCCACCACCTCGCACCAGTCCGTGCCACCCTCGTTGTCGCTTTGCCAGGCGACCTGGGTGCGATCTAGGAAGTCAAGATCAAAGGATGCCCCAGAGTCTAGCGTGATCCTTAGCGCCTGATTCACCAGCGCTGCGGTTTGGGGAAGACGATGGGTCGCCATTTCCGAGGCATAGTCCTCATACCTGTAATCCGTTTCACCTTCCCGCTGTGGCATTGTGCACCCGCCTCCTTGTTGACAGATTCCTTCTCACACGCCCCACTTCACGCCAGCATTGGTCAACGCAGCCCCTGCAACATCAACGATCGCTGCTCCCCCATCAACTAGCAGAACAGCTCCCGTCATGAACGTGGAATCATCGCTTGCGAGATAGCTGCAAATGCCGGTGATCTCACTGGGTTCCGCCGTGCGCCCCAGCGGAACCATCGAGGATATGCACTCGAAAACACCGTCCAAATCTGTCTCCAGTACTTCGCCGAGGGGCCCGAGTGATTTCTCCAGCATCGCCGTCCTTGTACCACCCGGACAAACTGCATTACATCGTACCTTGGATGGACCGAAATCCAGAGCGACCTGCTTCGTGAGCATAATAAGACCCGCCTTCGATGCGCAGTAGGCTGGCATGCCAGGCAGGCAGCGCAAGCCTCCCAACGAGGCGATGTTGATGATAGAACCGCCACCTCCCTTGATCATATGTGGTATCGATGCCTTCATAAGATGCATAGGGCCTGTGAGGTTTGCTTCGAGAACTCTGTGCCAGAGCTCCGGATCGACGTCAACGACGGTGGTACCGCCTGGATCTATCGCAGCGTTGTTCACCAGCACGTCGAGTTTGCCATCGAATCCGAGCGCCGTCTCAACCATTCGATTGGCGTCATCGAGCTTGGTTACATCTCCAGAGCACGTCACCACTGTGCCCACTGGCAACGATTGGGCCACTTGGTCGAGCATCTGCTGGCGGCGGCCGGTTATGCACACTCTCGCTCCATCGGCAACGAACCGCTCGGCGATGGCGGCGCCTATGCCGGTACCGGCTCCGGTAATGAGTGCGACTTTTCCGTCTAGTCTCATCTTCACCTCCGGTTGAGCCCGCCGAAGCGGGGTGTGGTCGGAATTGGGGTGAATAACGACCTTCTTCCGTGATTCGGCTGCCAATTGCCAAGGAGTCGAGCTAGTCTCTGACCTCAGATCTTCCTGTTTGGCGTAGTAGGCAAATCGTCTACCGGAACACCTGCGGCTCTAGGTACGCTTCCCCAACGGCCCTGGCCGTGGGATTGGCTGGTCGTTCACCAGCTCCCCTGGCGCCAAAATGTCCTTCGGGCCAAGAGGTATCGGTCGCCCGAATCTCGCGCTACGGAGCATCCAAGGGGCGCATGAGCCTACTGTCGGCCAATCATGGATCGAGCATCTTGCCTCTGGCTGTTGGCTGGCCCCGGGAGAGTCCTAGCCTCCGGTCGCTGCTACTACACCCTCCAGCCGCGTTGCGATGCGTGATGATGATCCATCGGTTGCACCCCCGGGAAACCTATCCATGAACCACGAGTCGAAACGAGTGAGGGCCATGAACGCTGTTCATGGCCCAGTAGCCGTGACCTATCTGCTAGAATGGGTACGACCGTTTCCCCTTCTGTATGGTTACCCACTTCGTCTCGGTTAGCCCGTCGATAGAGTAGCGGCCGCCTTCCCGACCCTGGCCGCTCCACTTGGAGCCCCCGAACGGCACACTTGCCTCCGCGTCAATGGAGGCGTCGTTCACATGGACCATCCCGGCTTCGAGCCCTTCGGCCAGGTAGATGGCCTTTTCCAGGTCTGGGGTGATAACCCCTGCAGAGAGTCCGTACATGGTATCGTTGGCGACTTCCAGTGCCTCTTTCTCGTCCCCCACAGCGAGAATGGGGGCGACAGGTCCAAAGATCTCTTCCTTCCAAGCCCGCATGTCGCGTGTGACTTGACTGAGCACCGTGGCTTGGTAGACCCTGCCTTCGTACGTACCCCCGGCCAGTAGCTTCGCCCCTGCTGCCACTGCGTCTTTGACGTAGGCATCCACCTTGCGCACCTGGTCATCGCTGATGAGCGGGCCGATCACCGTTGTGGGCACCGTGGGGTCGCCTGCGGGCAAGGAGTCGGCCTTTTGGGCGAGCTTACCGGCAAACTCCTCGACAATCGGCTTCTCCACAATGATGCGACCAACGGACATGCAGATTTGCCCCTGGTGCATGAAGGCGCCGAACGAAGCAGCG
>DATKVP010000127.1:0-4813 GCA_035530015.1 Anaerolineae bacterium
GAGTACCCGCCGACCAATCCGTTGGCGACCGCCACCAAGGAAACGATGGCTGCAACGCCCAGGCTCACGCCCACCAGCGTCAGAATCGTGCGCGTCCTTCTCCGCAACATGTTCCTCAGGATCATCTATCCAATTCCGTAGATGCAAATCGTTAGCATTAGCATCTTATTATACAGCGGTTCTGCATTGCTGTCAAGATGACTCGGCGGTGCCCTATCCGCCCCCTGATCACCGTTGCCGTACACCTAGTAGACCTGCCTACTCTTCTCACCTTGTCCATGATACCACTCTCGACATCCGGCTGTCCCAACCGTACTCTCATGTCTATGAAACAACTCTCCAACGCTGGGCGTTGGACGAGAGGCACAAAAAAACGGAGAGGCTGCACGCCTCCCCTTGGCTCATCGCGCGAACCACCGTGCTACTCCAGCAACTTCAGTCGGTAACCTTCTCCTGGGACCGTGACCACGTAGCTGGGTTCCCTCCAGTCAGGCTCAACCTTCTGACGTACGCGCTTCACCAGCTCATAGATCGCACCCGGCGTAACCCCTTCGCCTACACCCCAGATCTGCTCGGCGATGTGGTCGTGGGTGCATATCGCGCCCCCACTCTGGTATAGGAGCCGGACCAATCTCCGCTGCGGTTCGCTCAGGCTAAGCGTGATCTCTCGATCATCCGACCATATTTGCCCCGTCTTTAGGTTGCAGCGCACCCCACCGCTCTCCATTGCGCGGGGGCGTCTCAACTCCCTTCGCAGAAACGCCTCGAAGAGCAGACTGAAAATGGTCGCACCGCCACCCTCGGCCCTCGCCAGAAGTCCCTTGCTCTTGAGAGCCAATCGTTGGGCCTCCTCGAGGGCTCCCTCGCCGCCACCTACGAACGTAAGCAGACCGTCACGCTCCTCTCCCTCCAGTTCATCCCACAGTTGCCGGCACTCCGTCTGGATGGGATCTTGCGCTGTGAGTTCCACCATCTCAGCAATAGTCAACTTCACTGACTCGAGGCCACCGTGGCTTGCCATGCTGTACAGACATTCCAGTAGGCCAGGATGACCCCCAGAGAGCGTGACGGCCAGCTCCTCTTGCTCATCGCTCGGAACCGATGCCTGCTTCGCTGCCAGGTGGGCGACGAGACGCTTAGAGTCGGCCCTGGACAATGGTTGCAGCACCAGGGTGTGCAGGTGAAAAAGCTCCCGGAACTCGTGGGTCTCAGCATCTGATCGAAGTCGCTCCAGACGTCGGGACGTCCCCGTGACGTATGTCAGCTTGTCGCCCAGAGCATCTCGAAGGGCCCTGAGCTGCCGGAGGGGCCAGGGCAGGAGCCCTGAAAACACATCGTCGAATTCATCAAGGATCACCACGAGTCTCACCTCTCTCCACCGATCAAGCTCTCGTATGCTCGTGGCGAAAAGGGAACGAACCGATAAGTCGGTGGTGGTCCGCAACACCTCCTGATGTATCGCTCTCATGGTCCCCACGGCCGCAGGTGGAGCGCCGCAGCCTTCCAGTTCGTCTACAGTGCGGCGAAGCAACAACTCATAGAAGGCATGTTCATTGTCGCCGGCCTCCAGACAGTCGACAAAGACCGTTACAGGCACATTTCGCTGCGCCGACGCACACGCCAGGCGCACCTCATCCTGCGAAAGTGACTTGAGAAGGAGGGACTTGCCCATGTTGCTGGGGGCGACCACGGAACAGCACTGTCCCTCGCGAACAGCGGCCAAGACGTATCGCAAGTCCGCTTCCCGTATGGGAGCCTCCGGAAAGGCGGCGTCGCTCAGATGCACACTCGACTCGAACAAATCCTCGGCCTCGATGCTGGGGCAGAATTGTCCTTACAGCAACCACCCTTCGCCCGTCTGCGACGAAGCATGGCCCGCCAGCGCTCCCGGGCCGATCTCGCCGCGCAGAACGAGGCTCAGGTCACGCAGGGCGCACGTAGACAGTAGCACGGATATTGACGATTGTCAAGGGTCGTGCAGCGATGTGAGAGCAGAGATCGCTGTCCTCTGCTGTCCAAAGACCTTGCATCCTCGGGCCATGTCTCGTGCATGGCCCTTGTGATGCTCTCACGGGAGCGCACGGTGCCATGCGGCAGCAGGAGACTCAGAGACCTGAGTGAGGTTTGGACGCGGCCTTGGAGAGTGGCCGGCTAGGCAGCAATACCGAAGCGCGGACTCTGGATGGGGATCAGATGGGTGCGAGCAGGAAAGGGCATCATAAAAAAAGGATCCCCAGGCAACGACCTACTCTCCCACACCGCTTCCAGTGCAGTACCATCGGCGCTGGAGGGCTTAACTACCAGGTTCGGTATGGAGCTGGGTGTCTCCCCTCCGCTAGCGTCACCTGAGGAACCAACCTCAGAAATTCGCAGTTTGAAGGTACTAGCCCCTACAAAGACTAGCACCCTAAGTACTGAACAGAATACTCAAGACCAACCACCAGATCGTAATGCAGATTAAGCCCTCGACCATTAGTACGGCTTAGCTGAAGGCATTGCTGCCCTTACACACGCCGCCTATCAAGCAGGTAGTCTGCCTGCGGTCTTACCCGGTTAACCCGGTGGGTGACCTGATCTTGAGGGAGGCTTCCCACTTAGATGCTTTCAGCGGTTATCCTTTCCAGACGGTAGCTACCCAGCAATGCACCTGGCGGTACAACTGGCACACCAGCGGTCTGTCCACTCCGGTCCTCTCGTACTAGGAGCAGCTCCTCTCAAGTCACCTGCGCCCACAGCGGATAGAGACCGACCTGTCTCACGACGGTCTGAACCCAGCTCGCGTGCCGCTTTAATGGGCGAACAGCCCAACCCTTGGGACCTGATACAGCCCCAGGATGCGACGAGCCGACATCGAGGTGCCGAGCCTTGCCGTCGATGTGAACTCTTGGGCAAGACTAGCCTGTTATCCCCGGGGTAGCTTTTGTCCGTTAAGCCACGGCCCTTCCACTCGGAACCGTAGGATCACTAAGCCCGACTTTCGTCCCTGCTCGACTTGTAGGTCTCGCAGTCAAGCTCCCTTGTGCCTTTACACTCTTCAGCTGGTTTCCATTCAGCCTGAGGGAACCTTTGGGCGCCTCCGTTACCTTTTGGGAGGCGGCCGCCCCAGTCAAACTGCCCACCTGGCACTGTCCCTGCACCGGATCACGGATACAGGTTAGAGCCAAAACTTAACCAGGGTGGTATTTCAAGGTCGACTCCACCGAGGCTGACGCCCCAGCTTCCCAGTCTCCCACCTATCCTGCACAAGTCAAGCCCTAACCCAGTACCAAGCTACAGTAAAGCTCCACGGGGTCTTTTTGTCCTGCTGCGGGTAAGGCGTATCTTTACGCCTACTTCAATTTCGCCGGGTCCCTCGTTGAGACAGCGCCCCAGTCGTTACGCCATTCGTGCGGGTCGGAACTTACCCGACAAGGAATTTCGCTACCTTAGGACCGTTATAGTTACGGCCGCCGTTCACCGGGGCTTCAGTTCAGAGCTGCCGCTGGCCGAAGCCAGCATGACCCTTCCCTTTAACCTTCCGGCACTGGGCAGGCGTCAGCCCCTATACATCCTCTTGCGAGTTTGCAGAGACCTGTGTTTTTGTTAAACAGTCGCCAGGGCCGTTTCTCTGCGGCCCCCCTGGGCTCCGCGCGCTAGGCGCCTCACCCCAGAGGGCGCTCCTTCTCCCGAAGTTACGGAGCAATTTTGCCGAGTTCCTTAACGAGGGTTCTCCCGATCGCCTTGGTATTCTCTACCCGCCTACCTGTGTCGGTTTGCGGTACGGTCACCAGGGTTTCATCACTTAGAGGCTTTTCTCGGCGGCTGGGCTTGACCACTTCTGGCCTTGCGGCACCGCCCACTCCTCAGAGTTAACACCGGTCCGGATTTTCCTGGTCCGGCCTCCTACGAGCTTGGCACCTGAATCCAATAACAGGCTGGCCTACCCCTCCGCGTTCCCCCATCGCTCCACCCAGGTGGTACAGGAATATTAACCTGTTGTCCATCGCCTACGGCTTTCGCCCTCGGCTTAGGACCGACTAACCCGACGCGGATTAACCTTCCGTCGGAAACCTTAGGCATACGGCGAACATGTTTCTCACATGTTTCTCGCTACTCATACCGGCATTCTCACTTCTGCCCGCTCCACCAGTCCTCACGGTCTGGCTTCTCAGCTGACAGAACGCTCCCCTACCGAAGCCGAAATGACTTGGAAACCGACACCAGAGAGTTGAGAGCAAAGCTCAACCACCCCCTGGGCCGTTATGTCTCCAATCTTCCGACCTCCCGTAGCTTCGGTGCCAGGCTTGAGCCCCGTTAAATTGTCGGCGCAGAATCACTAGACCAGTGAGCTATTACGCACTCTTTAAAGGATGGCTGCCTCTAAGCCAACCTCCTGGCTGTCCCGGTAATTCCACTTCCTTGCCCACTTAGCCTGGACTTAGGGACCTTAGCTGACGGTCTGGGCTCTTTCCCTCTCGACAATGAAGCTTATCCCCCACTGTCCGACTCCCAGGCTCTAGAGTGATGGCATTCGGAGTTTGATATGGTTTGGTAAGCATTGCGCCCCCTAGCCAAGTCAGTGCTCTACCTCCATCACTAAACGCCTGAGGCTAGCCCTAAAGCTATTTCGGGGAGAACCAGCTATCTCCAGGTTCGTTTGGCATATCACCTCTACCCACAGCTCATCCCCCAGATTTGCAACTCTGGTGGGTTCGGGCCTCCACGATGCATTACTATCGCTTCACCCTGGCCATGGGTAGCTCACCTGGTTTCGGGTCTACTCCCTGCGACTATTGCGCCCTGTTCAGACTCGCTTTCGCTACGGCTCCGGGTA
>DATKVP010000128.1:0-8687 GCA_035530015.1 Anaerolineae bacterium
GACCGATGGGAAGCGAACCAGGAAAGGGCTCTGCCCAATCCCCATCCAACCATGCAGGAAGAAGTAGTAGAGAAGGGGGTGTATGTCCGCCGCTGCGCCCTCGACTGGGGTGATCGTCCCATAGACGATGGACCCTAGCTCGTTCTCGGCGTAGAGGACCGCGAAAGCTTCGTCGTACCACATCTCCTTGTCGGGCAGAGAATAGAGGCGGAGCCCAAATGCCACCAGCAAGACGAGTACGAGTATCCAGCCGCTTCTCCCTGCCTCACGGAGGTTGGTCTTGTTGAGCATCGGTGAATACCTTGTTCAGCTCTCGCTACCACCCTGCTGCCGACAGGGGACCGAAACCGGGCGACAGCGTGCCGGTCGTTTCAGGCCCGGCATCGGCGGCGAGGAAGACGACCCCGACTGACTCGGTCACGGGGGGTGGAGAGTCCGGTGCGCTCGCCGCAAGCCAACTGGACCCCGATTCCCATACCTCCCCAGAGACCACGGTGACCATGTACTGAGAAGCTGGCCGGATCGCCAATACCCTCCCTGTCCGGTCTCGGATCGTCGATCATCACCTAGCCGTCTTCCGACAGGCAACCCAGGGCCACGGCATTGACAATAGTCCCCAGATAGAAGTCGCTGAAGAAACGAGAGAAGAAGGTGAAGGACAGAAGCAAGAGCCCGTAGCCGAACCAACACTGCTGCACGGTGGTATGGCGCCACTGCCGCCTGACGAGAAAGGCCAGGAGTGGTAGGCAAGACGCAACCTGGAACACAAGGAAGGGGAAGTAGTCACTCTTGTCTCTCACGACGCCGAGGTCAAGCAGCAGTCCGCCAAAGCCGAGACCCACGATCGGGTAGCTTGATGCTGACTGTCCCGAGAGGTACAGGTACGTGTCGTCGACGAAGGACGCCAGGTCCCAGAATACGAACGGTAAAATGATAAGCAGGGGCACCAAGATAGCGGGAAAGGCTTCTCTCAACGGTGTCAGTGCGTCTGAGGGTCGTGCCTTGCTCCACACATGGACCAAGAAGAAGGGGACGAAGAGCCATGCGGTCTGTTTGCTGGCACAGGCTAACCCAAGGCACACCGCGGCTGCGGTCGTCCTTTCCTTGCTCAACAGATACGTGCAGGCGACGAGCCAAAAGAACACGAAAACGTCTGTTCCTCCCCAGATCACATAGGACACCCCGAAGAAGTTCAGCCCGAAGACAGCTAGCAGGCTCAATCTCCTCGTGGCTGATCTGGCGTGTGCCATGTACAGCCAGCAAGTGGCAACGAAGAGCAGCAAGAACACAAGTCGCTGGTCGTACCAACCTGTCAGCCATGTGGAGACCACATAGAAAGGCGCGGAGAAGAGGAAGATGAAAGGCAAATAAGCGTTGTGGTACAATGCCGGGTTCACCTCGGGAGGCGGGAAGCCGTATTCCCACTGGCTGAGAGGCGTATCGACATAGTCCTCTGCGTATGGGTTCTTTCCCTGCAGCAGAAACCGTATCGACTCTTCTATCTGTATGCTGCCATCGTGTATGTACATCCAGGGCTCTGTGGTGTGCCTTAGCACCATGGCTGAGATCGTGGGCACTACCACCACCAGGGATATGGCCAGGAGACCGAGAACCAGTTTTGAACGTAGAATCCTGGGCGAGGGCGTGCCGAAACCGATGGGGGAGGAGGCCAATTCGAGGGCGGCATAGGCCCCGAGCGTGGCCACGAGGAGCACCCCGCTGGTCTGGTCAAGCCGCGAGATGCAGGCCGCGCCGAGTGCGAGGAAGATCAGTGTGTCCATGGCCAATGGCTTCATCTACTGTGCCTATGTCGTCGATGTACAGCTGGTCTCACCATGCCCAGCACTAGTCTAGCATACAGGTTTGGAGAAATCAACCTTGACTTCGGCAGAGAGGGGCGTGCCGAGGGATCTGCATGACCGTGCCGGCGGTTTGGAGAGATCGGGCTTGGGTTTGCCGGTCAAGGATGTTAGAATAGTGAGCGCGGTTGCTCAACAGCCTCAAGGTCGTGTAGCGGAGGGATACCGAGTGAGAAGGACCCTGGCGAGAGCGCTCGTTCTTGCGGCGGCGGTAGCCTGTCTCTTCGTCTTGAATTCGTTCTTCGAACCGCACTATGATTTCAACTCATTCTGGGGGGCCGGAAGGGCACTGCTCCAGGGTGAGAACCCCTACGACTATGCGGTGATCCTGGACATCCTGGCGCCCAGAGCCACCGCCAACTTCAACTATCCTCTCTACATCGCTGTTCTGGTGGTACCCTTGGGGCTCTTTGACCTCGAGACCGCCAAGAACATCTGGCTCACCGTGTCGGAAGTGCTTTTTTTCGCATCCCTCTATCTCGCTGGCAGGGGGGTGCATAGAACCAGAGGCTTTGCTCTCTCCACTGTCGCATGCGCGGCCTTTGTGCCCACGCTGATCGCCTTCTTCGATCAGCAGACTTCGATGTTTGCCCTTTTCTTGCTGTTGCTGATCTACTATGGGTTGCAGAAGGACCGGCACGTGCTATCCGGTGCGGCACTGGCCCTGAGCCTGATCAAGCCACAGACGATGGTCCTGGTGTTGATAGTCACGCTCCCACGCCTGCGCAGGAAGGGCCTCGTGGCCTTCGCTGTCACCATGGCTGCCATGCTGGCCCTCGCCTTTGGTCTGATGCCAGACTGGCCGATCCAGTGGTGGAGCAGTGCCAGCTGGCTGACGCGGGAAGCGGGCAGGGCTGTGCCCACGGTGTGGGGCCTGTCATGGTTCTTGACCTCGCAGTACTGGCTGGGCGTGGTGTTGCTGGGTGTCCTGCTGGCTACGCTGTTGCTCAACACCGAGTTCACGTACGCGCTCACTGTGGGGCTCTTGCTTCCCGTCTACATGAAGCCGTACGATCTCGTCCTTCTACTCGTACCGGCCCTGGCGAGACCAGGGTGGAAGCTCCTGCTGATGCTCGTAGGTGCGTCCTACGTACTGCTGGGCTACGCGGCCTTGTGGGGCAGGGGAGGGGATGTCTTTGTATGGCTAACGGTGATCACCCTCGCGTACCTAGTCTACCAGGATCGGCACAGCATGCTTGGCCGCTTGCGCAGCTACCGTTCGCGGCTCGGCATTGAGCGAAGGCGCCCGGAGTAGTGGGGGCTTGATCTGTGAAGAAGCGCCTTGCGGGCGAACTCGACTCTGCACAGACTCTGCAGACCTCGGGCAGCCCTCACTAGTTCGATAGCTCATGGGGCTTCGTGCCATCGTAGCGCCGAAGGTAGACACCTTCGACATCGTGTTCTTCGGCCAATCGGTACCGCTCATCGATCCAATCCACCATTCCCCGCTGGAATTCGATGCTATTGTCAAGGGCAACGACCAGCCAGAAGGTCTCGCCGGGCAACTCCTCCTTGGTCGTGACGCCACCGCCGAGGGCCTGATAGGTCTCGAGGGGAAGCTGTGGCGCTGGATCGCCCTCCAGGAGAAAGTGTTCGCAATGCGGGGCGTAGCGCATCATGATCAACAGCGCCCCATCGCTGGTGTGGATGATGGGAGTCTCTCCGCAGGCTTCTGCTTCTAGCACCTCGCCGACGGAGCGAAACGGTGGCTTGCCATAGGCAGGGTCGAAGTACCAGTTGACAAGCCCGCCAGCCGCGAAGATGGAGATGAGGAGCAACAGGACGAGATTGGCGTAGCGCTCCCTGGTCCTTACTGCTCCCCAGGCCAGGAGCACGTAGAGGGCAGGCGTCGCCACGATCAGAGATCGCTCCAGATACACGGAGCGCCACTGCGAGAGCAGGAATGTCAGCACCACCGGGCACCAGAAGGCGCTCAGAATTAGAACCAGCCCGTCCCTGTCCCTTGGCTGGCGTGCCAACTGACGCGCCGCCTGAAGGTGCGTCATCAGGAAGAGGAAGAGCACTACGGCAAAGGCGGCGGGCACGAGTTTCTCACTGGTTAGTGTACTCAGGGTAAAGCCATAAGGGGCGGAGAGAAGGCGGGCCAGGCCCGGTCTCGCGGCCCAGAATCCGCTCCTGGCGACGGCAAGAGCTCGACTGACGAAGGTGGCCAGCCACGGCAGGAACGCAGCACCGACGACAAGATCTGCCAACACCATTCTCTTCCAGAGTTGTCTCCTCTCCGGATGCAGCGCGAGGTGTACGTGCACGGCCAACAGTACGAAGGCGATCCAATACTGCACGTATACTCCCCAGATCGCGCAGCATGTGTAGGCCAGCCACCATCGGCGGGAGGCGGTGGCTACTGTCTGTCGGTAGGTAATGAGCAGCAGCGCCGTAGCCAGGAATAGAGAGCTGTACAGGCGCGCCTCCTGGGAGTAGTAGACCTGGTAGGGCAGGATGGCCGTCATAACCGCTGCCAGTAGTCCGACTCTGGCGTCCCAAACCAGTCTGCCCAGGCTATAGATGACAGTGATGCCCAGCGTACCCATCATCGTCGAGAAGAGGCGCAGCAGGAGGTCGCTCCTCCCTATGTAGCCCCAATAGTGTAGTGCCAGGGAATGGAAGGGGGGATGATTGTCGCCGAAATCCCCAGCGAAGATCCGGGACGGAGGTTTCTCGGCCACCTCGGCGCTGTAGGCCTCATCATACCAGAAGCTCTGTGCATCCAGGCGATAGAGACGCAGGCTGAAACCAAGCGTGATGATAACCAGGGCCAACGCTGTGGGGTGAGCCAGACGCTTCTTCATCTTAGAGGCTTCATGAACCAGGCCAGGGCCCCGATCAATCCCCCGAAAGCATTGAATACCAGCAGGATGAGGAGCGAATAGCTGATCGCCACCTCTGCTGTGAGGCCTATGGGCCGAAAGAGGGCGATGAACGCCGCATCCCGCACTCCGAGCCCGGAGATGGACACTGGCAACAGGGCCAGCAGGCTGGCCAGCGACACGGAGTACGCAGAGTATGGATACGACAAGGGCAAGCCAAGGGCGAGAGCGATGAGATAGCATTGGAAGTAGAACACGACGTACGCCAGCACTGTGCAGATCAAGGGCACCATGAGCTTGACGTTCAGCAGTTCCTCCATGCCATGCTGGAAACCACCCAAGCCCTGGGCGAGGGTCTGTTTGTAACTGGCGTCGGAGAGGTGGGACGCGCCCTTGGTGATCAGCGCCACCATTGGTCGCCTAACACCAGGAATCAGAATGAGAAGCGGACCCAATGTCGCTGTCATGAGGATCGCGAGAGACATGCCCACAAAGTGCTGAGGCACCGCGAACAGCGCGGCGCCCGCGACAGCTGTCGCCAAGAGGAGGTACAGGTCGAGAAGCCGATCCAGCAGAACACTGGAGAACGCCTGTCCGAGAGCGATGCCCTTGTCCTTGGTCAGGTACAGTGCCTTGATGAACTCGCCCAGCCGTCCTGGCGTGACATATCCGGCGGCAAGGGCGCTGTTGTACGCTGCGAACGCCGGAAGAAGGCCGTAGGCGATACCTTGCTGCTGGAGCAGCATTCGCCACCTCCAGGCCTTCAACAGGATCAGGCATGGGTAGAGGGCGAGTGCGGCCAGCAGGAACTGGAGACGGACTGTACGGAGCATCTCTGCCGTGCGACCGAGATCTATCCTGGAGAGGATAACCAAGAACAACACAGGTCCTGCCAGCCGGACGAGCCTCTTGGCCAGCCCTATGGATCTACTCACGACCGGTACCTCTGGCCGCCGTTCTCCCCCAGCGAGACATGCGCGCCAGCCAGGAGCGGGGCAAGCGCTGGACCATACGCCGCACAGTTGGTCTGCTCAGTGTGAGTATCGCTGCCAGCAGCAGTGACTGCTGGATCCAGCGCCTCACGCCGACGGGTGGCTGAAGCAGCGTGTAGTCCAGCGGCACGCGCAGCCATCGCCGGCGTACGACGTAGCCTTCCTTCTTGTAGGCGATGAGGTGGCCGTGAGATCGCAGGAGTGCATCTCGGTTGATCTCCTCCACCCTGAGCACACCGGCTTGCATAGCTTCTTGCATCAGCCGTTCGCCCTTCGCACTGCGAGAGATCACAGTAGACCACCCCCCAGCGTACTCGTCCAACCAAGTGTCTCCGACTGCGAGATCAGCGAGTTCGTTCGTCAGGTCTGGACAGACCAGGCAGCGGCGCGGCACGTGCATGAGGTTAACATAACCATAATCATCCTTCGGTATGACATATTGCTGACCGTCACGGCTGTCGATGACCAGACCTCCAGGCCAGGAACCGCCTCTATACTGGAGCCGAGCGACCTGCTCTGGGGCCAGGCCTGTCTTACGGATCAGATGGTCGGTTGCGGCAGGTTCGAGGTTGAAGCCACAGAACAATCCGATGACGATGGGGAACTTGGCTCGATAGGAGCCGAGCCGCTGGAGGCGGCGAAGGCCATGCACGTGGCAGGGCAGCCCGACAAAGGCGAACGGCCCAGGGTCCTGGCGAGCCGAGCGCAGCAAGGCGTCGAGAGCCACCAGGCTGTACTTGGACTGAGCTGCGTCGTGCACCTCCTCGATCGTCTTGAGTATGGTTGCCTGGCATTCCCAGGGTCTGTCGGGGTCCATGGTGACTCCCAAGGCGCCCCTGACTTGCTTCGTCTCCAGCAGATGCACCAGGAGCGCGGTGACCACACCGCCGGAGGCCGCACGTTCCCGTATCTCTTCAGACCGGGCCTGGGAGACCGATAGCTGGTCGTAGTGGCCGAGCAGCGGATCACGGGGTGCGGAATCCAGATGGACTTTGCTCAGAGCGTCGAAGTCCATTTCTCTGCCGGGGCAGAATCGGTAGCAGAGACCACAGTCTATGCAGCCGCTTTGCAGCTGCACGTCTGACCCGGTCGCTGTGAGGACGCCGACAGGGCATATGCTGACGCAAGCTCCACAGCGGGTGCAAACACGTCCGTCTATGTCGTTGAAACCGTGCTGGTTCTCCTTGATCATAGGAGTTGCTTCTATAGCTTGCTTTTCTTCTGAATCATGTCGGCGATCATGGCTACAACAGCGATCTGCAGAGCGGCCACGGTGAGAGTTAGCACGGTGATGTCCATGACGCGACCCTCTGCCACCAGACTGTACGCGCCTATGACGACTGCCGCCAGGAACAGCAATAAACTCAGAGGAAGCAGGACTCTGAGGGGATTGAAGTACATGATCGTGCGCAGTATCAACTGCATGAAGTTGAGTGTGTCCTGCACGGGCTTGATCTTCGATCTTCCCTCTCGTCTTTGGTAGGGGATGGGCACGAACTTGACCAGGTAGTGGTCGCTCAGAAAGGCGATGGTGATGGTGATGGTGAAGGAGAACGCGGAAGGAAGGATACCGAAGTAGCTGAGGGCCAAGTCCTTGCGGAAGACGCGCATGCCGGAGTTCAGGTCGGGTATCCGCGTCTCGGCCAGGTACTCGGCCAGCCTGGCCAGCAACCACTTCGCTGGCCTTCTGGCAGCGGGTAGGTCTCCTGACGGCCGGGCACCAACCACCATGTCACACTGGTCGATCTTCTCAAGGAGACCTGGCATAGCTTCGGGTGGATAGGTGCCATCGGCATCGATGATGGCTATCCAATCATATCTTGCCTGGCGGATGCCGGTCTTGATCGCGGCACCGTAGCCCCTGTTCGTATGATGCTGGACCAGGCGAACACCTTCTTGCCTCTGGACCGCGTCGACAGTCCCATCGGTCGAGCCGTCATCCACCACGATGATCTCGTGCTCCATCGATTGGCGACTCATAGCCAGCCTGACGTCGGACAGAGTTGTAGAGATTCCTTCTTCCTCGTTGTAAGCCGGGACGATGATGCTTACAGGGGACATACTGTGCCTCCTGATGTTCCGTCTAGATGCTGAGGTCTCATTTGATCTGGCAGCGGGGGTAGGCCATGCGATCGGTTGCGACCGTATGCGGTCGCGAGCAGGATCACGAACAGCGACAACGGGATCACGACCGAGGCGGTCTCCTGACCTGTCATCAGCGAGACTGCGAGCAGTGCCCACGGCAGGATGACGGCGCAGCCTAGTACTGATGTCACGAGGATCGTCAGTATCGGCTGGGCGAGACGGTGCGTCATCCAAAGACATGTGCTGATGGGCAGGAGGAGCAGTGCGAAGTCATAACTCAGTACGTAGGGCGCGATGAGCAGAGAAGCCAGCATGCTCAGGGATAGGCCCGTTTGCAGATTGCCGGGTTCAGCCATGACTCTTCTGCGGGCGAAGAGGGCGAACGTGAGGATACCGAGCAATGCGGCCAAGGCGCTGGCGCCCACGATGGGCCAGAGATCTTCCCTGTGGAGCGCCACGGCCACGGAGTGCGACGCGCCCCAAATAGTGTGTGACAAGGAGAATCGCACAGTGGCAGAACGGCCCACGTATGCCTGCCAAGCCCCTAGTAAGTGGGGCACGAGCAGCCAGGAACTCACGAAGAGTGCTACTACGGTAGTCGCAAAGCCTGCCAGGAAGGACCATCTTCTCCGCAAGATCATGGTCACTATGAGCACAGGATACACGAGCAGAAACAGTTGAGGCTTGATGAGGGTCAACGCCAGCAGCACTCCGGCCTGGGCGTAGCGGCCGCGACTCGTCAGGTAGAGGCTCCCCGCAACGAAGCATAGCAGCACTATCCCCATCTGTCCGAATAGAATGGTCAGCGAGACTGGCTCGAAAGCCATCGCCGTCGCCAGCGTCACTAGTAGCCACGAGTTGTTGGTTGTCCAGCTCAGAGCTCTTGTCAAGAAGACAACCGACGCGAATAGAAGCGCCTCGCT
>DATKVP010000129.1:0-4917 GCA_035530015.1 Anaerolineae bacterium
CTTCTCATCACACCATCCCAGAGGGAGATCCGCGGTCGCCCACAAGGCAGCTCAGCGCCCGAAGGTCACCTCGAATTCTCGGTCCTCGCGGAGGTCGCTCTCAAACACCACGCTCCCCGCGGTCACCAAACTCGCCTCGGGCGACGTGGAAATCACGGGCGATCCCGACGGCAGCTTGACCTCCACACGCAGGGGGACGGCCAGCGTACCCGGTTGCTTCTGCACCAGCAACCGATATGTCTCCGGGTCCTCCCCTCCCAGCACCGATGAAGGTAGCCGGTACTCAAAGGTCACCTCGCGGCTCTCCCCGGGCGCCACCACGAAGAAGACCCCATAGACCGTCTTCGCTGATTGGGTCGCTCCCACCTCCGTGTCCAAAGGCGCGCTCCCCGTCTCACCCTCCCTGGCTCTCAGGCTCCCCTCCGGCAGGGCCAATTTCGGGCCCTGTGCCAGCTCGCTGCCCTCAGGAACGTAGATCCGCAGGTAGTTCCAGTAGCAGCCATCCATCATCTCCTCGTAGGTCGGAGGGTATGCCGCTTCCTGGACACACGTGTCTGGGCTGCCACCACTGCGGTTGTGGTAGGTGACCACGAGACGGCCGTTCAGACTCTCGTCGTCCTCGATCAAGACCTTGTACTCTACCGTGGTCTCCACATTGGGGTTCACTTTGTTAAACCCCATGTTCGTGTCGACGACCATCAGGAAATCGCCATCACCGCGCCTGAGGGCCCCATCCCAGCCGTTGTCGCCCAGCATCTCGCCGGCCGTGGGATCCACCAGGTAGAACAGGATATGCTTCTCCTCAAGCCCTCTGCGAAGGGCGCTCGCCATCTGGCCTGGATCCACGGCCCCGACGTCTGTCTGTAGCCTGGACATCATCGCGCCCAACAAGTCGCCCATGAAGTCCTTGCGATGAACCCACCAATCACCCGTTTGCCCTTCTCCGGCAGGAGAGGCCCAGTGCTCTTGCATCAACCCCAGCACGTTGGCCCCGGTGACCTCCTGATCGTACCCCTCCAATTGAATGGGTTCCATCGCGCCGACCAGGGACTGCATCGCCGCCAGGTCGGCAGCCACCACACCGTCGACCAACACGCCCTGGTCCAGTTGATACAGATCTCGTGCCACCTGCGCACTGGTGGGGAAGTCAGGATACCAGTTGGCGTCTCTCAGAAGCCATATCTGGGACAGCATGTAGCGCTCGAGGGCTTCTGGAGCATCGGGGTGAGGTTGAGTGAGATCGTCAACCGCATAGCTGTCGCGGAAGTCGAAGTCCACGATCTTTCCATTGTCCACACGCAGTAGCGCCACGCTGCTGATGAATCCGCCGGTAGCTCGGAGCTCGTGCTCGTTCTGCGCGAGGAGGAGATAGGTGCGCGGCTCATCGACGCCGAGCAGAGAGGGAGCCACCAGCAGTCCCTCTACGCCAGTCTCCAGCAGAGGCAGGTATCGGTCCAATCGCCCCAGGAGTTGGCCTACTCTGGGGGAGAGCCGCCCCTCGTCGATGCGCTCTCGAAGTTGCCCGACTCTCTCCAGCTCAGCCTGCGCCGCCATGAATCTGGGCTGACCTTCCGCCACGGCCATGGCGACCGCCTCTCCCACGCCCATCCCGGAGGAGAGGTCCCCAGACCCTTCGAGAAGTGGAAGCAGCGGGTCCAGGCCCTCGAACACCAGGTCCGCCGCCGCCGATGTGCCAATCCCTATCTCCAGAAGTCCAGGGCCAGCGGCTACGTCTGGACCGATGAGGGGAAGCCAGCCGAGATAAGGGGCCAGGACCATGGCAGGACCCAGCTCGGCCTTCAACCCTTTCAACTCAACCCCAACTCGCACCAGTTCGTGGTGTACCGCTTCCAGCTCTTCCACCTCCAGGGTGGAGAGGTTTTCTGTGCCTCCCCTGGCCTCCAGGGTGTGCAGCTGCTGTCGCAGAGAGTCCACGTGGCTCATCACCCGGACATACTTGGCATAGCCGAAGAGGACCAGGCAGGATGCGAGAGCCAGCAGTGCTAGGGCGACAGCCACAAACCTTGCTCGTCGGGACATAGAGTGTACCCCGGAAGATCTGGTCTTGCGGCGGGATGTTGTGAAGATAGATGGAGTGGCTCAGTCAGCTTGAGAGTATACCATACGCAAGCTGAGGACACAATCACCTGACGGCACCGCCAAATTGCGGTCAGCCGGGATGGGACAGTAAGCGCGGGGAATCGGCTTTGGCTCCTTCAGAGGAGGAAGGACACTGTGACGAGAAGGTCATCTTAGAGGAGAAGCACAGGTGCTTCGATCAGCACCACAGCGGTCACCAATCCCGCGCACAAGCTGATGGCGGTCTGAACCACGAGGTAGGGCCGCGTGGCCGGATCCTTCCACCCTTCCCTTCGCAGAAGGATCCGCGGGACAAACGGCAAAGGCGCGAGATAGACGCATCCTGCCAGTACCAAAGCAACACCGCCCACGCGCTCCACAGCTCCCAGCCACCTATCACTGGCCGCGATCGCCAATCTCCCTCCGCCCAAGGCCAGCGCATTCCTGGCCTCCAGTTCGAGCACAGGCACAGTCCAGAGCAGAAAGGTGAGCGCCATCAGATGTACGATCAGAGAGTCACCCTGAGAGCTGCCGGCCAAGACGGGGATGTCTGGATATCGAGCCTGTGCCACGTGAGTGAGCGCGGCCAAAGCCGTCAGGACACTCATGTGCAGCGCCTGATCGACGAACAGGATAAGCAGGCCACGCGTCTCCGAGTTCACCCTATGGAGAGCGCGGCCGCCGTCGATCATGGCGTGACATAGGGCCAGAGAAAGCAGGCACAGCCAGTACCATGGATGGTAGACAACGGGCCACAACAGAAGGGCAGATACCACCACCACGATGGCGACGTGCGCGAGGACCCCGAGCCAACCCCTTCGCTTCATCAGCACGAGACGGAGCGGTTGGAGCACGAAATCACCAAGCATGTGAGCCAGCAGCAGGCGCAGAAACAGGCTCATACGCTCCCCGTGGCCTGATCTCAGCCAAGCCTTGCGCCTGTCCGGCCGCAGCGCCCCCATCCGCGAACTCTCCAGAGGCCGGCATTCCCCCAGCCGTCTCCTCGCGGCACCGCGCAGTGGATTCCCTGGTCTCGTACCAGGGGTGCTTCCCGCTCACCATTGGAATGCTGTCCGCGACAACCCAGGCGTCTAAGGAACCACAGATATCATTATCCCGAATCCCTACGCTCCCATCAATAGCCAATTGGTACTAACGCCGCCGCGAGTACCGCTGGCGCTCCCATGCGAACCACGCCGCCGGAGTTGCGGTCCCCTCTGTTGTGTGCCCCACCTATGGATGATAGAATAGACGTAGATCACACATGAGCCGACAGAGATGACGCACAAGGCACGCAGAGCCCTCTTGTACTCCCTGCTTTTGCTCCTGCTCCTGGGCGCCCTGAGCAGAGACTCCATCCATCCAGCCGACTACTTCGGGTATCGTACCGATCCTGTCACCGGACCCCACAAGTTTGACTGGAGCTCCTACGAGGTGCGGACGATTCTGGAGAAGCTTACCGGCCGGGCCCTGGGAACCAATCAACCGCACGGCCTGGATGACCGACAGCAAGTACGCGCCGTACGGGAGTACTTTGACCTCGTCGGGGAGATTGGCCGCCTGGAGAGCGAGATCGCCATCAAGCGGGCCAAGGAGAGGGACACGGCAGACACCGGCGGCCTTCAAGCTCGACTGGGCGATTTGCAGACGGAGCGCCTGCGGTCCGAGAACCTGGTCGAGAACATCCTCCGTCACCAGGTAGAAGAGGTTCTACTGTGGGCGGGCATCAACCTGCGTCTTCCTCTGCTGCAAGAGTGGATAGTGCCGCCAGTGGAGTTCGAATTCCAGTCCTCACCTGACTTCCTCGTCATCTCCAGGCGGGACAGGATCGAAAGAATCGGGAACATCTCTCTCCAGCCGGGCCTGAGTCTGGACCAGATAGAGGAGATCGAACAGTACACGGACCAGCTCGATGTCTCCTCGCTCGTGGTCCCCACAGGTGGTGTGGGCGCATACCCCACAGTTATCGTCGAGAATACGTCGCTGGATTTCGCCATCAGTGTAGTCATCCACGAGTGGACTCACAACTACCTGTTTTTTCACCCCCTCGGCCAGCACTATGCAGATAGTCACGAATTGACCAGCATGAATGAGACGGTCGCCAGTATGGTAGAGGATGAGCTTTCTCTGGAGTTGGCTAGGCGTTACTATCCAGACATCTACGAACAAAGGATGGCGGCCCTGGCCCGAGAGCGCTCAGCCACTCCCGGGCGAACCCACGAGAACGAATTCAGCTTCAACGCCCACATGCGAAAGACCAGGATTCAAGTCGAGGCACTGCTGGCAGAGGGCAGAGTAGAGGAAGCAGAAGCGTACATGGAGCAAAGGAGGCAGAAACTGGTGGAGATGGGCTACTACATCCGCAAGCTGAACCAGGCCTACTTCGCCTTCTACGGCTCCTACGCCGCAGGCACGGGCTGGGCTGCTGAGACCAACCCCATCGGCGAGCAAATGCAGACGTTGAGAGAAAGAAGCCCCTCCCTTCGGGCTTTCCTGGACAACGCCTCTCGTTTCAGTAGCTACCAGGACCTGTTGGACGAACTGGCGGCCCCATAGGCCTCTGTGAGGCCGGGCGATCCTACCGGGGAGCCCTACTCCACGTACCAGCCAACCCCCAGTGTGTCCGGACCCACGTGAGTGCCGATGGCGGGGGTCAACTCGGCAAGGTACAACTCATCCGGCTCGAAGCGGGACTGTACCTGCTCCTTCAGCTCCACGGCCTCGTCGGACCTGTCCGCGTGAACTACGGCCGCCCGCAGCACCCCGTCATGTCCATCTTGTTCAGCGAGCCTCTGCGCCATGATCTCCAGCATCCTCTCCGTGGCACGGCACTTCGAC
>DATKVP010000130.1:0-3451 GCA_035530015.1 Anaerolineae bacterium
TGGTCAGCGAAGGGACTGAGTCAGCTGATGTCGCCGGATACGTAGGCGCGGGTCCGCTCGTCGCGGGGCGCACTGAAGACCTCTTCGGCGGGACCGTACTCCACCAATTCGCCGAGGTAGAGGAAGAGGACGTAGTCACCGATTCTCCGCGCCTGGCGAAGGATGTGGGTGACGACCACGATGGTGTACTTCTGTTTGAGGAAGGCGAATTGCTGCTCGATCAGCTGTGCGGATATGGGATCCAGGGCTGACGTAGGTTCGTCCGCCAGGATCGCCTCCGGCTCCACAGCGAGCGCCCTCGCCAGAGCGAGGCGTTGTTGTTGTCCGACGGAGAGGCCTGCCGCTGGGTCGTTGAGCCTTTCCTTGACCTCCTGCCACAGGCCTGCCAGGCGTAGATAGCACTCCACCAGCAGATCCATGGCGTCGCTCTTCTTGGTACGAGCGCCCACTCGGGCGATCTCGGGAGCGAGCTGCTCCAAGTCTGGGGATTCCCGGAGTTCGTCTATCTGCTGGAGGATTTGATGCTGGTTCATGCGGTGGATACGGGGCCCATAGGCGATGTTGTCGTATATAGACATGGGCAGCGGGTAGGGCTTCTGTGAGAGAAAGCCTACTTTCTTGCGCAGGGCGAGGACGTCCGCCTTGGGATCGTAGATGTTAACGCCGTCTATGAGTACCTGCCCCTCTACCTTCACTTCCTCGGTGAGGTCTATGAGGCGGTTGAGGCTCTTGAGGAGAGTAGTCTTCCCGCATCCGGAGGGCCCGATGATGGCGGTGATCCGTCCGTCCGGTATGTCGACGGTCACATCTCGGAGTGCGATGTGACGTCCGTAGTAGATGTTGAGTCCGCGCAGGCTGATGTGGGGCATGTCGGTCTCCTATTTGATGATGTGCTTGGAGAAGCGACGACCCAGTAGGCGCGCCGCCAGACTCGCGAGCAGGACAATGATCAGGAGAATCAGGGCTGATGCATAGGCGCGTCGCTGCACCTCCGGGAAGGGCGTACCGAGCTGGAAGAAGACTGCCAGCGGGAGTGAGGCCGTGGGGTCCATGAGGGACCGGGGTATGTGGTCTGTGTAGCCCGCCGTGAAGAGAATGGAAGCCGCATCGCCGATGCCACGTCCGAAGGCAAGGACGAACGCTGTGACAATGCCTGGCAGCGCCTGTCTGAAGACGACGGCCAAGGTCGTCTCCAGCCTGGTAGCGCCGGTGGCGTAGGAGATCTCTTTGAGTTGCAGAGGCACCATTCTCACCGCTTCCTCCATGGCCCTGGCCATGATGGGAAGCATGACCAGGGAAAGGGCGAGAATGCCACCCAGAAGCGATGCGCTGAGCCCGAGGTAGCGCATGATGACGAATCCGAAAGCGCCATAGACGATGGACGGGGTGCCCCACAGCGCGTCGAGGCATAGCCTGGTGAACGTAGCCACGCGCTGCCCGGTATACTCCCTCTGGAGGGCCAGGGCGGTGGGCAGGCTGATCAGTAGGGCCAGGGCTGAACCCCCCAGGGCCAGGTAGAGGGAGCCCACTATGGCGTTCGCGATGCCCCCCTCCTTGCCGAGATAGTAGCCGCCTTTAGGTGTCTGGAAAATCATGGACAGACTGAGGGACGAGGCCCCCCGCGCGACGACGACGGCAATGATCGCGACCAGGACCAGCAGGACGAGCCCCAGCGAGGCGAGCATCAGGCCCTTGAATACCGCTTCTTCCAGTCTCCTGGCGCGCATGGCAGCTAGGATCTCCTCTCGAACCGCAGCAGGAAGAGATGTGCGCCCAGGTTGAAGCCTGCTACCACGAGGAGCAGGACCAGGGCTGCGAGCATGAGGGCGGAATCGTACAGGGGTATGGACATCATCTCACCATAGTTGTTGGCGATCAATGCTGGCAGCGGATACGCTGCGTCGAAGACTGATGTGGGCACTCGGGGGACGTTGCCCACGACCATAAGCACGGCCATCGTCTCTCCGAAGGCGCGGGAGAAACCGAGGACAATGGCGGCCATGATGCCCCGGAGGGCACTCCTCAGCAACACGTGTTTGACGGTTTCCCACCTGGTGGCTCCCAGCGCCAGGGAGGCCTCCGTCGCCTCCGCAGGGACCGATTGCAGCACATCGGTGGACACAGAGATGATGATGGGGAAGACCATAATGGCCAGGATGATGCCTCCGGACAGCAGGCTGTAGCCAGTGGTCGGGCTGCCGACAGCGTGTCCGAGAGAGCGCACCAGTGGGACCACCACGATCACACCCCAGAAGCCATAGATCACCGATGGGATACCTGCCAGGAGATCTATGATGGGGCGAACGACCTCTCTGAGGCGGCGATGGGCATACTCAGAGAGGTAGATGGAGCTCAGGAGGCAGATGGGGATGGCCAGGATCATGGCCATAGCGGTGACCGCTAGGGTGCCGACGATGAACGGGAAGAATCCGAACTCTCCCTTGAGGGGGTGCCAGGATGAGGACAGAAGAAGATCGAGGATCGATGTCCTGTCCAGGATGGGTCTCGCCTTGACGAGTAGTCCCAGGACCAGGAGCACCAGCAGGGAATTGACCACGGCCAGTGCGAGGCGCATGGAGTTCGTGGCCGCAGAATCCTTGATCCGTCTCCAGAGCATGGCAAGGTTCCTTTCGATGCCCAGGCGGCAGGTGTGTGCCCCTCAGGGCCGCTAGCCGCCTAGCTTCTCCAGGGCGCCGTTGATCTGCTCTTCGCTGACGCTGATGTAGCCAACTTCGGCCAGGTACTGCTGGCCGTCGGTGAGAATCCAGCGCACGAATTCTGCGGTGAGCCCTTTGAATTCGGTCTGAGTGACGAGGTACAGGTCTCTGGCCGGTGGTGACGGGTAGACCCCAGTCATGACGGCCTCAAGGGCTTCGTCCTTGGTGGTCAGCTTCTCTTCTCCATCGATCTGGCCGTTCTCGTTCACATCGACGGGAATCACCACCAGGCCGTCTACGGGCAGCCCGGTGTTCATATCATAGGCGTAGTTGAGGTTGTTGAAGCCGATGCCGAGAGGGTCCGTCCTGACCGCTTCGGCGAGACCGGGATCGCCGTAGACGGCGATGTCTTTGAGATCTTCCTGTGTGCCCCCCAGATAGGCGGCCCAGGTCTCGGCGGCTCCACAGGCATCAGAGCGAGTATAGACGTTGACGGCATCTTGGGAGTCGGTGCCGGTCAGGTCGCCCCAGGTGAATGGCTTGCCGTTGATCCAGAGATCGACCAGAGCCTGTCGCTGGACCCCTCGGGTGGACAGCGCTTCCCAGGATGGGTTGTTGGCGTTCATCGTGGGAAAGACCGCATCCTTGACCACCGGGAGGAAGCAAGCTCCCTGTTCGATCTCCTCAGCCCTGATCTCCCGCGAGACCATGCCGATGTCCACGATGCCAGCCAGGGCGTCGGCCATGCCCTTTCCGGCGCCTCCCGCTGAGACGTCTATCCTGACCTTGGGGTA
>DATKVP010000131.1:0-3599 GCA_035530015.1 Anaerolineae bacterium
TGGCCGGTTGCGCAATTGACCGGGCTAGGGCACAATCTATTGTGGCATCCCGCGACGGTCAGGGCGCTGGTGTCATACATGCCCACGCTGCTCTGACGACCGGCTCGGCGGGTGGATCACGCAACCTGGCGCGACGTGTGATAGCGCTCCATTGCGCAGCAGACGCCTCCGGCCGCAGACAGGCCGCATCCGCTTGCTGAGGGTCTGCATTTGACCCCGATCTGAGTCGCGTCTGCGCTGTGGCGTGAGACAGCGCTGCGTGCTATCCGTGCGGTCCCCTATCTCGAGAGACCTTCCGGCAGGCAGAATAGAGGTCGATAGGGTGCAAACTCCGATGATTATCGATTCCCACACTCACGTCGATAGGGTCGGGTGGTACGACCCTCCGGAGACGATCATCCGTTTGATGGATGAAGCCGGTATCGCCAAGAGCATCATCATGACCTATGGTGAAGCGCCCGACGCGGAGGGATCGATCGAGTACATCGCCCAAGCCGTAGAGAGGTACCCCCATCGCCTGATCGGCTACGCCAGGATGCACCCTGGTCGCGGGCACGAGGCTCATCACCTGTTTCGGAAGGCCATGGAGGAGTATGGCTTCAAGGGGTTGAAGCTGCATCCCGTGGGCAGCCTCTGTCACCCAGCCGAAGCAGAGACGCTGGACATGATCCGGCTGGCGACTCGATACCACGCCCCGGTCCTCTTTCACTGCGGCGACGAAGAGTTGACGCTTCCCCTCCAGGTAGCTCAGGCGGCCGAGTCGTGCCCCGAAGCAACTATCATCCTCGGTCACATGGGAGGGTACTTCCACTGGAGGGACGCCATACGCGTGGCTGAGCGCTGTCCCAACATCGTTCTCGACACGTCTGCGCTCCCTTATCCCCGGGCAATCAAGGAGGCGGTGGATCGCCTGGGTTCCTCACGAGTGTTGTACGCCAGCGATGGTCCCGGGTGCGATCCGAGTATCGAGGTGCATAAGGTGAGGCTGGCCGGGCTCGCAGCGCAGGATGAAGACGCGGTTTTCCACCACAGCATTCAGGTAATCCTCGACAGAGTGACTATCAGCGGAGAGCGGTGATGATCGTCGACTCCCGTGTCTACCTGGGTTCCTGCCTGTTCGGCTACGGGCAGTCTGTGGACGAGGTCCTCTCCAACATGGACCGCCTGGGGATTGACAGGGCGGTCCTGGCCCCGGTCAAGCCACCCCAATACCGTCTTGGGCCTGCCAATGACCTGGTGGCTGAGTGCGTCGCGCGGCACCCCGATCGTCTCGTGGCCCTCTGTCGCGTGGACCCGTGGCAGGGAGAAGCGTCGGTTACCGAGGTGCGGAGGTGTTTGGGAGAACTGGGAGCTTGCGGTCTGTACCTGGATCCCTGGGAGGAGAACTTCCAGGTCAATGAGGACATCGTGCTGCCGTTGGTCGAGGAAGCAGGACACCACAGCCGGCCGGTCGTGGTGAACGGCGGGCACGTGCGTGTGTCCCATCCCACACAGATCTGGGATCTGGCGCGCCGCTTCCCGGACGTCCAGATCGTGGCCGGGAACGGGGGGCAGATCAACATCTGCGGTATGCTCCTCTCCGAGACGAGGCGCATGCTCGAGGCGTGCCCCAACGTAGTCATCGACACTGCCGGCACGTATCGTGAAGACTTCCTGGAAGAGATCGTCACCGAGGTGGGAGAAGAGCGAGTCCTGTTCGCCAGCGGAAGCCCGGTCTATGACCAGGAGTTCGAAATGGCCCGCGTGCGGCTGGCCCACCTCAATGCAACTCAGAAAGCGAAAGTGTGGGGTTCTAACGCGCTGGCAGCATTCGGTATCCCAGCCGGGTGTGACTAGGGCAGGATTGGTGCGCGGGCAGGATCTCTGTCCCAGAATGCGGCCTAGCGCTGCCGCGCGTCATGCCATACCTGGTCGGGCGCACCGGTCAGGCCACTGGCGTGGTAGCCAAGTGGAGGCCAATCCCCCGGAGCCTCCCCTATGTGGCAAGGATGACGAACGGAGCGAGATGAAGGTGGTCGTCGCCTCTAGCGCAGCCGCACACTCGCGCAGCAGCCCCATCGTGTGATTGGACCTGGGTCCCTGGTTGAACTATAATCGTCGGCGGAGGAGCGCGACGGTGGGTTTCCGCTTCGAACTGGAAGAGAAGTGTCCTCATACTTGGGCTCGCGTTGGCATGCTGCACACCCCTCACGGCGCTGTGCCAACTCCGGTGTTCTGCCCGGTGGGCACCCAGGCTACGGTGAAGACCCTGACACCCCGCGACCTGGAGGAGGTCGGCGCGTCACTGGTGGTGGCCAACACGTATCATCTCCACCTCCGCCCGGGCGCCGATGTCGTTGCTGAGCTGGGTGGCTTGCACAGCTTCATGAGCTGGGACGGACCAATCCTCACCGACAGCGGAGGGTTCCAGGTCTTCAGCATGGGCCACCTGCGCGAGATCGATGACGGCGGCGTGACCTTTCGTTCTCACATCGACGGCTCCGAGCACCGCCTGACGCCGGAGAAGAGCATCGCCGTTCAAGAGCAGCTCGGGGCAGACATCATCGTCGCTCTCGATGTGTGCCCGCCCTACCCCAGCGACCATGATCACAACGTCCTGGCGCTCGAACGCACGCACCAGTGGGCAGCGCGATGCCTGGAGGCTCACACGCGAGATGATCAGATGATGCTGGGCGTAGTGCAGGGGGGAACCTTCGCAGATCTCCGAGCCGAGAGTGCTCAGTATCTCGTCTCTCTGGATTTCCCGGGCTACGCCATTGGTGGTCTCAGCGTGGGCGAGCCCAAGGCGCTGATGCACGGCATGCTGGATGTCACCATACCCTTGCTCCCGGAGGACAAGCCCCGGCATCTCCTGGGTGTGGGGAGTCCGGAGGATCTCTTTGAGGGTGTTGCCAGGGGGATAGACATCTTCGACTGTGCCCTGCCTACTCGGGTGGCTCGGAATGGCACGTTCTTCACCCGTGAGGGGCGGCTGAACATCCGCAATGCGCGACACAAGGATGATCCCGCTCCTGTGATGGAGGAATGCTCCTGCTACTGCTGCCGCAACTTCTCCCGGGCCTACCTGCGTCATCTGGTCATCGGCAAGGAGATACTGGGGTTGCATCTGGCGACTCTACATAACCTGCACTTCATGCTCAGGCTGATGCGTGAGATACGGGATGCGGTGAAGCAGGGTCGATTCGCGGACCTGAAGGGAGAATTCCTGGGCGGATACCGGGTCGCGGATTACGGTGCAGCGAAGCGCGATCGCCGGGCGTGGATGAGCAAGCTGGGTGCTTCGGAGGTGTCGCCTGACGACTAGCGTCCTGCAAGCGCTCATTCTGGGCCTTGTGCAAGGTGCAACGGAGTTCCTGCCCATCAGTAGCTCGGGGCACCTCGTCCTGGTGCCCTGGCTTCTCCACTGGCAGAATCCCGGCTTGGCCTTCGGTGCCATGCTGCATCTGGGCACGCTCCTCGCGGTAGTAGCCTTTTTCTGGAGAGACCTCCGTGACCTGGTGGTCGCGGGAGTGATGAGCCTCAAGGAACGGTCGCTGGCCGGCAAGCCTCACCGTAGGATGGTCTGGCTCATCGTGATCGGAACAGTGCCTGCAGCGATC
>DATKVP010000132.1:0-3168 GCA_035530015.1 Anaerolineae bacterium
CACCTGCCTGCTCTTGCGCAATACACCCGAGGATCTAAGGCTGCTAATGATAGACCCCAAGATGGTGGAGTTGGTCAACTTCAACGGCATCCCCCATCTTCTGTCGCCGGTGGTGGTGGAGGTCGAACGAGTGGTCGGCACTTTGCGCTGGGCCCTCCGGGAGATGGACCGCCGCTACCGGCTCTTCTCTGCTGCTGCGGCGCGCAATCTCGACCACTTCAACGAGGATCTGTCCACCCAAGGGGGAAAGCCCCTGCCCTACATAGTGGTCGTCCTGGATGAACTGGCCGACCTGATGATGGCCGCCCCCGACGAGGTGGAGCGTTCCCTCTGCCGTCTGGCACAGATGTCCAGGGCCACAGGGATACACCTCATCGTCGCCACGCAGCGCCCCTCGGTGGACGTGGTCACTGGGCTGATCAAGGCCAACTTCCCTGCCCGCATTTCCTTCGCTGTGACCTCCCGAGCGGATTCACGCGTCATACTAGACGCGGGGGGAGCAGAGAAGCTCCTGGGCAGAGGCGATATGCTCTACGTGGCCGCAGACGCCTCCGGTCCGGTCCGGCTCCAGGGCTGCTTCGTTTCTGATCGGGAGACCGATCGCCTGGTTCGCTCTTGGAGAGGGCTGGATTTGCCCCGACCAGCACAGCCCGAGGAGCTGATCCAGCAAGAACTTTGGCCGCAGACTATTACGATCGTCGAGGAGGAGGTCGAAGAAGTCGATCAACTCCTCGATGAAGCCATCAACCTGGTGAAGCAAGAGAAACGCGCCTCGACGACACTTCTTCAACGCCGCCTGCGGATCGGATATGTGAGGGCGGCCCGCCTGATGGACGTGCTGGAGGAGAGGGGCATCGTCGGACCGGCGGAGAGTGCCGGTCGTGCCCGCGAGGTGTTATTATATGAAGAGGAGGTTTCATGGCCAACGAAGTAAACAGTGCCCAGCCCGCCAAGGTGAAGATCTGGCTCGCGGAGGTGCGAGCGCCCTTCTTCACGGCGACGATCGTGCCCATCCTGCTGGGTGCCATGATCGCCTGGGCTCGAACAGGCGCCTTACATGTCGGTAACTTCGCGCTCGCCCTCTTGGGAGGGCTGCTACTGCACGCGGGAACCAACGTGGCCAACGACTATTTCGACCATCGAAGCGGCACAGATGACATCAACGTCGAGTTCGTGCGTCCCTTCACCGGTGGCAGCAGAATGATCCAGGACGGACTCCTCACGCCCAGGGAGGTGCTCGGCGGCGCTTTGGCTGCCTTCGCCCTGGCCTGCGTCGTGGGTCTGTATCTGGCCTACGTGAGAGGTCCGCTGATCATCGTGCTGGGCCTCGTTGGTATCTTCTCCGGCTTCTTCTATACTGCCCCGCCCTTCAATCTGGTCAGCAGAGGGATTGGAGAGTTCTTCATCGGGCTGAACTTCGGACTGTTGATGACCTTGGGCTCCTACTTCGTGCAGACAGGGCAGCTGGCCTGGGAACCCGTGGTGGCCTCGATCCCCGTGGGCTTGCTCATCGCCGGCGTGCTCTACATCAACGAGTTCCAGGACGCCCCGGCGGACGGCGCTGTGGGCAAGGATCACCTGGTGGTGAGGCTGGGCAGGAGGAAGGCCGCGCGGGGGTACTTGGGCCTCATGGTCGCCACCTACGCGATAATCGTCCTGGCTGCACTCCTGAGAATCACATCGCCGTTCACCCTGATCGCCCTGGCTACGCTTCCTGTAGCCATCAGGGCTATCGTCGTGGCGCGGGCCAACTATGACGAATACCTGAAGCTGGTGCCGGCCAACGCCGCCACAGTCTTCGTGCATCTACTGACCGGCCTGCTGCTTTCGGCAGCCTACCTGCTGGACAAGGCGGTTCGACCCTTCGTCTAGGAAGACTTAGCGCCCGAGGGAGGCATGGATACATGAACGAGAAGGCCGTCCAAGACTACTACCCAGACGACCTCAGCCACTGTTATGGTTGCGGGCGCCTGAATGAGCATGGACACCAGATAAGGAGCTATTGGGATGGCGAGGACACGGTCTGCACCTTCCATCCCCAGCCCTACCACACTGCCATCCCTGGCTTCGTCTACGGAGGACTGATCGCCTCGCTCATCGACTGCCATGGCACCGGCACGGCGGCTGCGGCCAGGTATCGCGCTGAAGGGCGGGCCATGGACACGGAACCGCCACTGAGGTTCGTGACAGCTTCGCTGCATGTGGACTTTCTGCGCCCAACCCCCATGGGTGTGCCGCTGGAGATCCGTGGAAGGGTGACAGAGATCAAGGGGCGCAAAGTGGTGGTCGGTGCCACGTTGTCGGCCGGCGGAGAGGTGTGCGCCCGTGGCGAAGTGGTCGCCGTTCAGATGCCAGAGAACATGATGCCCGACAAGGCCGCGCGATAGAGTGCCCGGGCCTAACCCCATAGGGCCAGCACTGGGTCCCTCCTCGCTCCTCCCACCCCAGGAGTGAGAAGCTTCGGACTCGTACTGTGCGCGTTGGCACGTGAGTTAGGGCTGGAGCCCCTGCAACGACCCATTTCGCTGAGCCAACTACATACAAACATCGCGGCCCATCCGGCGATGATAGGATCTCGCGGCGCTCACCGCACGCCATAGATGCCACCCCATTGACACGATGCCCTCGTCAAGTTATAATTCCGACCGCATAGATCGATTGGGGCAAGCGATGCAAGTAGACAGAGAAAGATGCACTGGCTGCGGATACTGCCTTCTTACCTGCCCCGTGGGGGCCATACAATCCGACGGGTGGGCCACCATTGATCAGGAGTTGTGCACACTCTGCGGCCTCTGTCCCGGCGTATGCCCCAACGACGCTATCCCCTCTGACAAACCCCATGAGCTCCCCGAGCGCGCCTACCAGCCCGAGTACGACGCAGTCATCATCGGCTCCGGCATCGGCGGGCTGATGACTGCCGCAGCCCTGGCCAGGCTGGGCTGGCGCGTGGGTGTCTTCGAGAAGCTCTCCTTCGTGGGCGGCCGCTACTCCGAGATCGACTATCACGGCTATGCCGTCACTACCGGTGCTTGGACGTCCCTCGGACTCAGGTCCAACATCGGCGAGTTCCTCCAAGAAATGGAGGCCGAGGCAGACTACGTCAGCCTCCGAGACAAGGGCTGCTCGCAGCAATTCAGAGTACGATTCAAAGACGGCAGGGAGTTCCCT
>DATKVP010000133.1:0-6050 GCA_035530015.1 Anaerolineae bacterium
GTAGAAGATCATGAACAGGGTCCTGCCTCTCAGCAGGTGATCGTGGGGCTCTCCCATGGCGAAGCGTCGCTTCAGGTCAATGGCGGTGTCCAGGATGGTCTCGACCTCCTCGCGGCTGTAGTCCAGCAGGGTGAGGAAATCGCGGCCTTTGAAGCTCTCGGTTTTCATAGTTCCCTCCTCAGGAAGGCTATCTCGCTAGCTTGTCTCAAGGTCGAGGACATTATAACCTCCATATCTGTGAGGGTCAAACCTCCCAGCGCTGGGCATCGCTCACTTGATACGACCGGCGATCTATTCCACGACACACCCGGCTCGTCCGGCGGCGGCTCCCCTCCGTTCTCTCCTCACCCTCCCGGCAATCACGGAGGCGACCCGCCATTGCCACCTGCCGTTGCCACACCGCCTGCTGACTGCTATAATATGGGCCGAGCGCCAGCGATGATCAAGAATGCAACGAGCGGGGAGGTGATCGCCACCAGGACCAACTGGTGCACCACGATCCTGACCAGAGGACTGGGGTTGATGTTCCGCCCTCCTCTTGGAAAAGACGAGGCCTACATCTTCGTGGAGGGACGGGAGAGCCGCAGCCTCACCACCATCCACATGCTTTTCGTGTTCTTCCCCCTGGCCGTGATCTGGTTGGATGCCTGCAAGCGCGTAGTAGACAAGACCCTGGCCAGGCCCTTCTACCCCTACTATGCCCCCGGCTCGCCCGCTCAGTACTACCTCGAATGCCATCCCCGCGTATTGGAAAGGGTACAGATTGGAGATCAGCTGGAGTTCTAGCCCACCTTGAGCGGTGTCGCGATCAGCCGGACGGCGTCGAGGCACCTGCCCACAGCATCACTGAGCAAGGCGTGATCAAGGGCGCCCTTGTCAGCGAGACACGTCACGGAGGCACAATGACTGAGCTTCTCTGGGAACCATCGAAAGAACGTGTGCAGAGTACCAACATCCACGGCTTCATGCAGCACGTCAACGAGCGCCACGGAAAGGACTTCGCGACGTACGACGACCTGTTCCAGTGGTCCATCGAGGACAGCCCCACCTTCTGGGCCACCCTCTGGGACCACGGTCAGGTGATTCACAGCCGGCCCTACGACCACATCGTCGATGACGTCCACAAGATGCCCGGAGCCAGATGGTTCGAGGGCGCGACGCTGAACTTCGCGGAGAACCTGCTACGCTATCGTGACGATCACATCGCCCTCAGCTTCAAGGGCGAAGGCCTGCCCACAGTGAGCATCACCTACGCCGAACTGTATGACCTGGTGACCCGGCTGGCTAGATCGCTGCGCGACATGGGCATCAAGCCCGGCGATCGCGTGGCCGGATTCATGCCCAACATGACGGAGACGGTAGTGGCCATGCTGGCCACCACCAGTGTGGGCGCCATCTGGTCCTCATGCTCCCCTGACTTCGGCATCAAGGGTGTGCTGGACCGCTTCGGCCAGATCGAGCCCAGGGTGCTGTTCACAGCGAACGGGTACAGCTACAACGGCAAACAGTTCGATTCCCTGGGGAGGATCTCGGAGATCCTCAAAGAGCTTCCCAGCATAGAGAAGGTCATCATCGTGCCCTACACGGACCCTAGCCCCGATCCCAGCCGGGTTCGCAATGGAGTACTCTTCGACGACTTCCTGGCCCCAGAAGCGGGTGAGCTCGAGTTCGAACAGATGCCTGCCAACCATCCGCTCTACATCATGTACTCGTCGGGCACCACCGGTGCACCCAAATGTATCGTCCACGGCGTGGTGGGAACCCTGCTACAGCACATCAAGGAACTCGAACTGCACACGGACGTCCAGAGGGAAGATACCATCTTCTACTTCACCACCTGTGGCTGGATGATGTGGAACTGGCTGGTCAGCTCCCTGGCCCTGGGCGCGCGGATCTTGCTGTACGATGGCAACCCCTTCTACCCAGACGCCAGTGCCTTGTGGCAGATGGCCCAGGACGAGAACGTCTCCATCTTTGGAGCGAGCGCCAGCTATCTGGCCGCGCTGGAGAAGGCCGGCGTCAAGCCTGGCGAGACCTTCGATCTCACACCATTGAAGGCGGTCCTGTCCACGGGGTCCCCTCTGTCGGTGGAGAGCTTCCAGTTCGTCTATCGCGACATCAAGGATGATCTCTGCCTCTCCTCCATCTCAGGTGGCACGGACATCATCTCCTGCTTCGCCCTGGGCAACCCCATGGGGCCAGTGTACGGGGGCGAACTGCAGGTCCGCGGTCTTGGTATGAAGGTCGAGGCCTATACTGAAGAGGCCAAGCCCATCCTCGGGGAACAGGGAGAACTAGTCTGTACACTAGCTGCTCCCAGTATGCCCATCTACTTCTGGAACGACCCCGACAACCAGAAGTACCACGACGCCTACTTCGACGTTTACCCTGGCATCTGGCGTCACGGCGACTGGATCAAGATCACCGAGCACGGTGGGGTCATCATCTATGGCCGGTCGGATGCCACTCTCAAGCCCAGCGGCGTGCGCATTGGCACGGCCGAGATCTACCGCCAGGTGGAGCTCATACCTGAGGTGGTAGACAGCCTGGTAGTGGGGCAGGACTGGCAGAATGACGTGAGGATCGTGCTCTTTCTCAAGCTTCGCGAGGGCGTGCAACTCTCGGATGAACTGATCAAGAAGATCAAGACAACCATCCGCCAGAACGCATCGCCCAGACACGTGCCTGCCAAGATCATCCCGGTGGACGACATCCCCTACACCATCAGCGGCAAGAAAGTCGAGCTGGCGGTACGCAAGATCATCCATGGGCAGGACGTCAAGAACAAAGACGCCCTGGCTAACCCGGAGTCTCTGGATCTGTACGCTGACCTGCCCGAGCTGAGAACCTGACCCCCCCGTTCGGCGAGAAGCACCGGGGAAGAGAGCCGCGTGCCCTCAACCGCGTCTTGCCAAGAGCCACGGTGCGAAGCGCCGCTCGCGAGGGGGGCTTCGCTTTCCCCGGCCGCCCTATCAAGGAGATGAGGAGGGACACCACCGTGAAATTGTCCGGTGTGTGGCGGGAACCCCTCTGCTCCAGTATACTGGAGTAGTAGGGAGGTATTCCATGTCAGAAAGTTCAATCTCGCTATTGCTTCCGCTAGTAGGTTTCTTCGCGCTTTGGTTCGTGGTCATGCGCTTCGTCTTGCCCCGTCTAGGGTTCTCCACCTGAATGGCGAACAGTTGCCGCGTGGAGGATCCACGCCAAGAGGAACGCGAAGTGGACGCCGGGTCCACTTCCCACGCAGATCGATTCTGAGGGGGTGTAGAGATGCAGGTTGAGATCACATACCGTCCGTCGTATGCCTTGGCCATGGTCAGCCTCGATGCCAACGAATCCATTCAGGCTGAGGCTGGGGCCATGGTCAGCATGTCCCCCGATGTGGCCATCGAGACAAAGGCCACGGGCGGCATTATGGGCGCGCTCAGGCGGTCAGTGCTTGGTGGTGAGAGCTTCTTCATGAACACCTACCAAGCCGGAGCACGGGGCGGACAGATCACTCTTGCCCCAGTCCTTCCGGGTGACATGACGGTTCTCGAGTTGGCCGACGAAGCCCTCATGGTGCAGTCAGGCTCCTACGTCGCTTCCTCCGAAGGGATCGACATCGACACCAAGTGGAGTGGAGCAGACACCTTCTTCGCCCGAGAGGGCCTGATCATGCTCAGGTGCAGCGGTTCGGGTACACTGGTGCTTTCGAGCTACGGCGCCATTCACGAGATGGAGTTGAGCACCGGGGAAACGCACGTGATCGACACTGGCCACATAGTGGCTTTCGCCGAGGGCATGGGCTTCAAGGTCAAGCGTGTCGGTGGCATAAAGTCCACCCTCTTCAGCGGTGAGGGTCTGGTCGTGGATCTCACTGGCCCGGGCAAGGCTCTGTTGCAGACCCGGAGCGACGATGCCTTCCTGACCTGGCTTATCCCCCGACTGCCAAAGCAATCCTCCAAGTAGTGCGAAGAAAGAGCCTCAGGTCGATGAGTCGACGCTGAGGCTCTTGTGTCCCTACCCCGAAAGCAGCTTCTCCTACTACTTGGTGTCCATCTCCGCTGCCCCCAATCCTCCTTGCCCGCCGCTCCGTCGGCTGCACGCGGGGGTCATGTCACCCTTCACCTCGAAACCGTGAGGCATTTCACGCTGAAGCAGACAACGCTAAAGCACGCCGGTGGGCCATTCACCTGCGAGGTATCGATTGTCCGCTTTTTTGCCCCAAGATTGACTTGGCTGGAAGGGATATGCCGATTGAGAATAGGAGAGTTGCGGCGTAGCCACATCTTGTCCACAGTCTATACCCACAATCCACCGCCTCGCCACCACAGCAAGGCGAACCGTGCGACCGCCCCACCGCTAGTACTCGATGATGGTGAAGACGTCGTACTCCTTGAGCTTCTCTACCCCGTGGAGGAAGCCAAGTTCTATAAGGAAAGCGATACTCACCACGTCGCCCCCCAGCCTCTCGACCAGGCGGGCGGTCGCTGCGGCCGACCCGCCCGTGGCGATGAGATCGTCAACGATCAGCACCTTCTGACCAGGTTGGACGGCGTCGCGGTGCATCTCAACGGAGTCGGTACCATATTCCAGTTCGTACTCCTCGCGCACCGTCTCCGCAGGCAACTTACCCACCTTGCGCACGGGTACGAAGCCTGCACCAAGCTTGTAGGCAACCGGCGCGCCGAAGATATAGCCCCTGGCCTCCACCGCCACCACCAGGTCGATCTGCTGCCCCGCGTAGTGCTCTGTCAGGATATCGATCACCTTCCTGAAGGCCTGGGGGTCCTTGATCAGTGTGGTGATGTCCTTGAAGACAATCCCCTCCTTGGGGAAATCAGGCACATCCCGAATCATCTTTGCCAGATCCATCCTTCACCTCTCTGCACCCTACATCATTCGGAGGCCATTGTATCAGAGGAGCGCCGTGCGGGCAAACGCACCCCAGCTTTCCATAAGGTTCCTTAAAGTTCTTCTCGTTGGACGAACGGCCACGACCAGCCGCGGACCACTAGGAATAGCCGGTCCGCCCGCGCTACCCCCCACATGTAGTATCCTCGAAGCTCCATGCCCATTGAGTGCCTCTCACTCCATCAACTCGAAACACCCTTTCTCCGTTGCACGATCTCGACTGCTCGCATAGAATACAGAGCGCTCCTGAACAAGGCAAAAAGAGGCCCGTTGTTCCTCTTCACAGTGTCCGCCGCGTCTGTGCGCGCCACATCGCGTGAGTTCCCCATCATGCGCCAGAGTGCCGGCGGTCTGCGCGCTCTGCCTTGTGCCTCGGGAGACGACCGGCAACGTCCAATCGCGGCAGGGGCCTTCGGCTCCCACCAAACCTTTGCCGCCGCACCGCGCAGCGCCTCTGCAAAAATCATAAGTACGCCGCACTACAATCACAGCAGGCAGCCGCCTACTGTCCTATACCAGGGCCCCGAGCCCTCGACTTCACTCAGGGAGATGTTCGCCGCAGTGACGAAGCACGGCGACCTCAAGGCAGACCTGTGTCGCGCCGTGGACAAGCGCTGGGTGGTCTGTTTGTGAATCCGCCGATGGGTTGCACCAGAGGCTAGCACCAAGGACGAGTTGGAGGAAGTATGGACCTCAAAGGAGTGTGGGAGGCAGCCAAGGGCGAACTGCAACTGCAGATGACCAAAGCCACCTACGACACCTGGATCAGCAACACCTTCCCTCTAGCCTACGAGGACGGCACTTACATCATCGGGGTTCACAACACATACGCCAAGGAGTGGCTGGAGAACCGCCTGCAGACGATCATCAGGAGAACCCTCATCCGCCTCACCAACGAGACTGCCGAGGTCAAGTTCGTCGTCAGACCCAGGCCGGAGGATCGCGAGTCCTCCTCTCTTCCGGCCCCACTTCTCGAGGCGAAGGCAGCTGCTCCCCAATCTCAGCCATTCTCGCCGATGTCGATGCTGATCCCACACTACACATTCGATACGTTTATCGTAGGTGGCAGCAACCGCCTGCCTCACGCCGCAGCTCTCTCCGTCGCCGAACACCCTGGGGAGAGCTTCAATCCTCTGTTTATTCATGGCGGTGTC
>DATKVP010000134.1:0-8051 GCA_035530015.1 Anaerolineae bacterium
GTAGGCGGCAGGACCCGGCAGCGTCCCGCTCATTCCTCTGTCCAAGCCCAGCTTACAGCACCGCACAGCGTCAATGACTACGCCGGCCGAATTGGGTGAGTCCCAGACTTCCAGTTTGAGCTCAATGTTGAGAGGCACGTCACCGAAGCTCCGTCCCTCCAGGCGGATGTGCGCCCACTTGCGGTCGGTCAGCCAGGAGATATAGTCACTGGGGCCTATGTGGATGTTGTCTGCCCCAATATCATAGTCCAGCTGCGAGGTCACGGCACCGGTCTTGGAAATCTTCTTCGACTGGAGGCGAGAGCGCTCCAGCATGTTCCAGAAGTCCATGTTTCCACCGACGTTCAACTGGCTGGTGCGCTCCAGGATGACACCCCGGTCACGGAACAGCCTGGTCAACACGCGATGGACTATGGTGGCCCCTACCTGGGATTTTATGTCGTCGCCGATCATGGGCAGCTTGTGCTCGTTGAACCGGTTCTGCCAGTATTCCTCGCGACCGATGAAGACCGGAATGCAGTTGACGAAACCGCATCCCGCAGCCAGGACCTGTTCCACATACCATTTCGTGGCCATCTCGCTGCCCACCGGCAGGTAGTTGACCACCACATCAGTCTTGGTTTCCTGCAAGATGCTCACGATGTCTGCTGTCTTGCCGGGAGCCTTAGTGATGATCTGCTTGAGGTACTTGCCCAGGCCATCGTGAGTCATTCCGCGGTGGACAGGAACTCCCAGATTGGGCACCTCGCAAAATCGATATGTGTTGTTCGGAGAGGTGTAGATCGCTTCGGAGAGGTCCTTGCCTACCTTGTTGGCATCTATGTCGAAGGCTGCGGTGAACTCGATGTCTCGTATGTGGTATCCCCCGAGGTTCACGTGCATTAAGCCGGGGATCTTGTCCTTCTGCTTGGCCTCTTTGTAGTAAAAGACCCCTTGCACAAACGCCGAGGCGCAGTTACCCACGCCAATGACAGCTACTCGGACCTTCTTGTCCTCTTTGGGCGTCTTCTTGATCTTTTCTTTCTGATCCTTCTCGTCTTCCAAGTTAGCTTGCACCTCCTACCTCATGTGCTGGCTCTTCCCGAGAACTCAGTCTCACACGTCTGGTGCCATTCGTCTTCGCTATGCACATCTAATAATAGTACGCCAAAGATGGTGGTGTGTCAAGAATGCGTATTCACTTCGGTAACATTTTCATTTGGCTGGACACGGAATGTAGGAAGCCCGCATCGGGAGCTGCTGTCAGCGTCAATACGGAAGCCGGAGATGGGAGCACCCGTCGGGGACACTGCCGACTATGACTTGTGCTGCTGACCCAGAAGCGATTAGATTACGGCATCGTCGAATCCAGGGAGCGTGGCTGTCTGGCCAGGCAGGTAGAGACGGGGCGGTGTGGTCATCAGTCATCGCCAGCATGGTCGCGCTTCGTTGGGAGCCCAGCCTTCCACGGATCGGGCAGGAGCCCCGGTGCCTCTGGCTGATGGGTAACAGCGCGGAGTGGGCGAGCTGTGCATCTGCTTGTCGCTCGACGGCGTCCGAATCGAGAGGTGTGACTTCCTTGGTCAAGGGCGTGGTCTTTGCCGTAAAGCGGTTCGCCATCCACGACGGGCCGGGCATTCGCACCACCGTCTTCCTCAAGGGATGTCCGCTAGAATGCTGGTGGTGCCACAACCCCGAAGGCCAGGCTGGGGAGCCGGAGTTGGTGATCCACGGAAGTCGGTGCATCGGGTGCGGCGCCTGCGTGGACGCTTGCCCCGAGGGCGCCATCTCCCTGAACGATACCCTCACGGTTACTGATAGGAGGCTGTGCACCGTATGTGGCGCCTGCGTCGAGATCTGCTACGCTGAGGCGCGCGAGGTGGCCGGCAGGGAAATGACGATCGGCGAGGTGATGGCTGAGATAGAACGTGACAGGGCCTTCTACGACGAGTCCTCTGGCGGAGTTACCTTCTCGGGCGGAGAGCCGCTACTACAGCAGGAGTTTCTGCTTGCGGTCCTCGAGGCCTGCGCAGACAGGGGCATCGACGCTGCTGTGGACACGTGCGGCTTCTGTGCCTGGGAGAAGCTGGACGCTGCTCGCAACTACGCCGGTTTGTTCCTGTATGATCTGAAACTAGTCGACGAGACCAGACATAGGGAGCTGACCGGCGTTTCCAACCAGCTGATCCTGGAGAACCTGAAGGCGCTCTCACGGACAGGTCACACTATCATCCTTCGGGTGCCGTTGATCCCTGGGGCCAATGACGACGCTGAGGAGGTCCGCCGGATCGGTGAGTTTGCCGCGGACCTGCCGGCTCTGCAGCGCATAGACCTCTTGCCCTACCACGACACATCTCTTGAGAAGTACAGACGGTTGGACAGGATCTATCCGCTAACTGGGGTGCGCCGCCCTTCCGTTGAACGTATGGACGAAGTGGCGGAGACCCTCCGCGGCTTGGGCTTGACGGTGAAGATAGGAGGCTGATGCTATGCCCATCAGCGAGCGGGTTGCTCGGCTGAGGCAGCAAAGCCAGGAGGCCATACCCACCTTGTCCTCCGAGCGAGCGGAGCTCATCACCGAGTTCTACCAGCAGCAGCTGGGGCCGGTCTCGGCGCCAACGCGCCGCGCCCTGGCATTCAAGCACTTGATGGAACACAAGACGATCTGTATCGGGGACGGCGAACTGATCGTGGGAGAGAAAGGCCCGGCGCCAAGAGCAGCACCAACCTATCCGGAAATCTGCTGTCACAGCCTGGAAGACCTAGACATCCTGCATTCCAGAGAGCACGTATCCTTTGCGGTCAGCCCCCAAGTACGGGAGGTTTACGAACACACGATCATCCCCTTCTGGAGGGGCAAGACGATTCGCGAACTCATCTTTCGGGAAATGGCCCCGGAGTGGAAATCCGCTTACGACGCCGGCGTGTTCACCGAGTTCATGGAACAGCGCTCTCCGGGACATACCGCCCTGGACGGCAAGATCTATGCTGGCGGCATGGAAGACTTCAAGCGAGGGATCGAGCGAAGCCTGGAAGCTCTCGACTTGGGGACCGATGAGGACGCCTACGACAAGCAAGAGCAACTGAGGGCCATGTACATCTGCGCCGACGCCTTGGTTCGATTCGCGCAGCGTCACGCGGCGAAGGCTCGAGAGCTGTCCCGGCAGGAGACGGATCCGCTGAGAAAGGCCGAATTGGAGCGCATAGCCGAGATCTGCCTTCGTGTGCCAGCGCGCGCTCCAACTGACTTCTGGGAGGCGTTGCAGCACTACTGGTTTTTCCATCTCGGCGTAACGACGGAACTGAACCCGTGGGATGCCTTCTCGCCCGGCAGATTGGACCAGCATCTCTACCTCTTCTACTGGAAGGGTATGGAACTGGGAACGCTCAGCCGCGGGCAGGCCGAAGAACTGCTGCAGTGTCTATGGATCAAGTTGAACAATCAGCCGGCCCCACCTAAGGTCGGAGTCACTGCGGCTGAGAGCAACACGTACAATGATTTTGCTCAGATCAACCTGGGGGGTCTGAGGGAAGATGGCTCAGATGGGGTGAACGACGTCTCCTACCTGATCTTGGACGTGGTGGAGCAGATGCGGCTGTTGCAGCCTAGCTGTTCGGTTCACGTCAGCGAGAAGAGCCCGGACAGGTTCTTGAAACGGGCGGCCGAGGTCATTCGCACGGGCTTCGGCCAGCCATCGGTGTTCAACAGCGATCTCGTCGTCCAGGAGATGGTCCGGGTCGGAAAAACCGTCGTCGACGCGCGGAATGGCGGTACCAGCGGTTGTGTGGAGACGGGTGCGTTTGGCAAGGAGAACTACAACCTGTCGGGCTATCTCAACATGCCCAAGGTGCTGGAGGTCACTTTTCACAACGGACTGGACCCGCGCACGGGTCAGAGGCTGAGTATCCAGACGGGGGATCCCGGCCAGTTTGACGGCTTCGAGGACTTGTTCGAGGCCTACGAGCGGCAGTTGAACCATTTCGTCGGCATCAAGGTTAGGGGTAACAACGTCATCGAGAGAATCTATGCAAAGTATCTTCCCGTCCCCTTCCTTTCGCTGTTGATCGATGACTGCATTGCCAGAGGCAAGGACTACCACGACGGAGGCGCCCGCTACAACACCACGTACATTCAAGGTGTGGGCCTGGGTACGATGGCGGACGCGCTGGCCGCTGTAAAACATCACGTGTACGACAATCGCACCCTGGCCATGGAGGAGCTGCTGGACGTGCTGGGAGCGGATTTCCAGGGGCGTGAGAGGCAGCGCCTGATGTTGTTGAACAAGACGCCGAAGTATGGGAACGACGACGATGATGCTGACGCAGTGATGACGTCGGTGTTCGATGCCTTCTATGATGCCATCGATGGGCTGAGGAACACGAGGGGTGGGAGATACCACGTCAACTTCCTCCCGACCACTGTTCACGTCTATTTCGGATCGGTGGTGGGGGCCACACCGGATGGGCGGAGGTCAGGAAGGCCATTGTCCGAGGGCGTATCTCCCGTGCAGGGAGCAGACCGGCAAGGCCCGACCGCCGTTTTCAAATCTGTGGCCAAGATGGATCACGTCCGTACGGGCGGCACGTTATTGAACCAGAAGTTCTCACCTCAGTTGCTGAGGGGCGAGGACAGTCTGGACAAGTTCTGCCAACTGATAAGGACCTACTTCAAGTTGGACGGCCACCATGTCCAGTTCAATGTCGTGGACGCGACCACGCTGCGCGCAGCTCAGGAGAACCCCGAGGAGCACCGGGACCTCATCGTGCGAGTGGCCGGCTACAGCGACTACTTCTGCGACCTGGGCAGGGCGCTGCAGGATGAGATCATCGCCCGCACGGAGCACCAGGACTACTGACGCGAGAGTCCAGCCAGCCCCAGCGGCCAACGCATGCGCTGGAGGCCTTCTTCGGCCGCTTGTACTGTTGAGGGAGAATGGGCCATTGTCTGCCGTCGTGGAGCTACCCCGCTGGTCACCGAGGAAGAGTGCCCCCGATTCCCCCCTGCGGATAGTGGAGAGCACAGGCCACGGGCGCTCCTGAACCGCCGCGAGGCCCCACCTGCTGGCGCGCACCCCGGTGTATGCTATAATTGCCTGCCATGAGGTGGGAGCGGCAGAACCTCAGATGTGTGGTTGTTGTCTTCTTGATTGCCCTCGCGGCGCGCCTCCTCCCCGCTCTTCTGACCATTGACCTGGGCATCGCCCTGGATGACATGTTCCAGTACGATGCACTGGCGGAGAGCATCCGGCTGGGGCAGGGCTTCACCTGGTACGGAGGCATACAGACAGCGGCGAGGGCTCCGCTCTATCCTCTGTTCCTGGCCGTCGTCTATACGTTGCTGGGCCACAGTTTCGCGGCGGCGAGGATCGTCCAGGCGCTCGTCGGATCCCTTCTGCCTCTCGTGATCTACGGTGTTGGCAGAAGGCTGATCAACGATAGGGTAGGGTTGATAGCCGCGTGGGCGGTGGCGTTGTATCCCATGTTCCTCCTCTACCCATTGGGTCTGGCCACGGAGAACCTCTTCTTCCTTTTCGTTCCCCTGGCGGTGCTCCTCCTCATCAAAGCCGCTGAGACCTCCAGTCGATTGTACTATCTGCTCTCAGGTGTCGTGCTCGGCCTGACCATCCTCACGCGCTCTGTGATCAGCGGATTCCTGGTACTCCTGCTGCCCTGGCTGTGGTGCTACGCTGACAGGAAGAGAGAGGCGATCAGGAACTGGATTCTGATACTGTTGCCGGTGATCGCCATCACGATTCCTTGGAGTATCAGAAACTCACTGCTGTATGGTGAGTTTGTGTTCGTGGAATCGAGCGTGGGTTTCAACTTCTACCTTGGGTACCACCCGGAGGGAAGTGGTACTTTCGAGTCTGACATCGCCGTCGATTTCCTGAAACGCCTGGGTGCTTTCGACGCGCCCGACTTGGGGACTGAGAAGGCGACGAATGATGAGGGAATGCGGGAGGGCGTGCGGTTCATCAGGGAGGATCCGGCTCGAGCGGTTTGGTTGTTGCTGAGCAAACTATCGCATTTCCTCCGCCTGGACAAGCGGGTGCTGATGTACTTCTATTCCAACAACTTCCTGGGCGAGCTGCCTCCCCTCATTCTGGCCCTCATCTTCCTGCTGATCTGCCTACCGTGGGTCGCATTGTTGCTGCTGAGTGTTCCAGGCATGGTGCTGGGAGAGCTGACCAGAGACAAGGCGCTGGTCTATCTTCTCTTCGCCTATCTTGCGGGCATTCACATGCTGATCATGGCGGAGCCTCGCTTCCATCTCGTCATGGTGCCCTTGCTGGCCGTGTTCGCCGCTCAAGGGGTGATCTCTCTTTCTCGGGTGGCGTCCGACTTGAACTCCGCCGACCAGAGGCTGAGGCGCGAGACCAGGTGGCGGGTCGCCTTGAGCTTGCTGATCGTTGCGGTACTACTGATGAACTGGGCTTACGAACTGGGCACAGACATGGACAAGTTGCGGTTGCTGTTCTCTCCGGGGGGGAACCTGGCTCGTTTTACGTATTGAGTTCCGTGTCCTGCTGCGCCTCGTCGGAGAGGCAGGGCCAGACCTGCTGAAGGTGGCGGGCGACGGGAGGTGAGTGTGATGGACAAGAAGTCCGACTTGAGGGCGGCGATAATCCTGATCAGTTCCACACTGCTTCTGATCATCAGACACTATCACACAGTCCTTGGCGACGAGACCATCTCCTCCTTCGTGTTCTACTGTCTGATTCCGTTGGGCATCATCATCTTCATCTTGAGGGAGGACCCTCGAGACTTCGGGTTGAGGGTGGGGAACTGGAGGAAGGGCGCACTGTTCTCCCTGCTGGGGATCGCTCTGATGGGCGTGGTCATCGTGGGCCTGGCGCAGGTGACGGAGTTCCAGCAGTACTATGGCCTTACGGCTTTTCGAGAGCCGGACTCGCGGGGCCTGACGGAGTTGGCCCTGCGCATGGGCGTCTACATGTTCAGTTGGGAGTTCATGTTCAGAGGCTTCTTGCTCTTCGGTCTGAAGGATCGCCTGGGGCCTCTGGCAATCTGGATACAAGCCATTCCTTTCGCCATCATGCACCTCGGCAAGCCAGAGTTGGAGACGCTGAGCACGATATTCGGCGGAGCAGCTTTCGGGTACGTAGATCTGGAGAGCAGGTCAGTCCTGCCCTCGGTGCTGATCCATTGGGCCATCTACTTGATGATGGTGCTGGCTGCTTCGAGTGTGTAGCCAGGAGAGCTGATGGCGCGCGTGTCGTGGACCTTTTTTTTGGAGAGAGGCTCCCCGATTGTTGGGGGTGGAGGAGTGTTACTGAGCTCCGTGGCTCGCGCAGTTTGTGACCCAGTAATAGAGGAGAATAGCACGGGATTTGCCGCCAGCCACGGTTGCTACTTGACAAGCTGTGGAATATCTGTTATACTGTTGTTGAAACTGAGGAATTAATACCTTGGTTCGCTTGACAGTGCTCCTGGGATATGTTACACTTAGGAGCAGAAACGGACCTTAACAACCGAAGAGTGGTAGGAAGCATGCAAAGCTAGGGGCTCCAAACAGGTGAATTTTCTACGGAGGGTTTGATCCTGGCTCAGGATGAACGCTGGCGGCGTGCCTGATACATGCAAGTCGAACGGACCAACACGTCGCGATTGGTCAACGGCTTTTAGCTCGCGACCAAGAGCTGTGTTGGTTAGTGGCGAACGGGTGAGTAACACGTAGGTGACCTGCCCCGAAGTGGGGGACAACTACCGGAAACGGTGGCTAATACCCCATGTTGTCCGTCATTCGGTTGGCGGAGAAAAGCTCCGGCGCTTCGGGATGGGCCTGCGGCCGATTAGCTAGTTGGTAGGGTAAGGGCCTACCAAGGCGATGATCGGTAGCTGGTCTGAGAGGATGATCAGCCACACTGGCACTGAGATACGGGCCAGACTCCTACGGGAGGCAGCAGTAAGGGATATTGCGCAATGGGGGAAACCCTGACGCAGCAACGCCGCGTGGGCGATGAAGGTCTTCGGATCGTAAAGCCCTTTTCTGGGGGATGAGAAAGGACAGTACCTCAGGAATAAGTCTCGGCTAACTACGTGCCAGCAGCCGC
>DATKVP010000135.1:0-9166 GCA_035530015.1 Anaerolineae bacterium
GGGGAGGCCACTCAACACAGCGGCCGGCGGATCGGCGAGGGGGTTGTAGCCTTCCATCAGGGCGCCACCCAGCATGACGGTGCCTACCGTGGCCAGAAACAGCACCACGTTTACCCAGAGTCGCGACGTGCGCTTCTGGGCCGGCGCCGGCGCCATCAGAATCCTGTCCTGTCCCTTGACCCTGCTCAAGATGGGCAGATAGCCCAGCCTCTCCAACCTGCGCTCCAGAGTCGAGAAGGCGGCCTCCGCATCCATGAGCAGCTTTCCCGCGAAGGCCACCACGCGTCCGTCTCCGTGCACAGACACGTTCTCGGTCAGGAACACGTCCCCCAACTGGGCTCTCAATTCGGCCACAATCGTCTCGGTCGCTTCAGTCTCCATCACCTACTCACTCCGACGCAAGATCCTTCCACGCCTCGAATGGCGATCCGCTAGGATGTCAATAGCCAGACTCCGTGAGAGACCGGCCATACTGTGACAATAAGTATACCATGAGAGTCGCCCTAGCGGTAGGGAGGTCCGCCGCGGCGGCGCCCGAACCTCGCTGCCTTTCAGATACCAGCAGGTGGCGCGAGGTAGGCTGGAAACCTGTCGCTCGATGGATCTGCTCTTGTCCTCGAACAAGTCCTTGACAGTCATAACTCTCCTCATGTATCCTAGAGCGCAAGACATGAGCAAGCTGTTCTTCGACGAAGTCAAGATCTATGTAGAGGCAGGCGCCGGAGGCAACGGGTGTGTCAGCTTCCGGCGCGAGAAGTATGTGCCCCTGGGAGGTCCCAACGGCGGCAATGGCGGTCCGGGCGGCGGCGTGTTCCTCCAGGCAGACCGTCACCTGAACACACTCATCTCCTTCAGGGGACGCCGTCATTTCAAGGCGGGGCGCGGCGGCCACGGTCTGGGCAAGAACAAACAAGGCCAGAAGGGTGAGGCCATCTCCCTCGCTGTGCCTCCAGGCACCCTGGTCCGCGACGCTGACACCGGTCAGTTTCTCGCCGACCTCAAGACCAGTGGAGAGAGAGTGCTCATCGCCGAGGGTGGCCGCGGAGGGCTGGGTAATGCCGCTTTTGCGTCCCCCACCAACCAGGCCCCTCGCATCGCGGACCGAGGGGAACAGGGGGCTTCCCGGTGGTTGATCCTCGAACTCAAGCTCCTCGCTGATGTAGGTATTGTGGGTTGCCCCAATGCCGGCAAGTCCACCCTCCTGGCGGCGGTCAGTGCGGCGCGCCCCAAGATCGCCGACTATCCCTTCACCACCCTGGTGCCCAACCTGGGCATGATCAGCATCGACGATAGGGACTTCGTGATGGTGGACATCCCTGGCTTGATAGACGGTGCTCACGAGGGCGCCGGGCTCGGTCACGATTTCCTGCGCCACATAGAACGTACCAGGGTGCTGGTGCACCTGCTGGATGGGGCCTCCGAGGACCCGTTGCAGGACCTTGACGCCATCAACGAAGAACTGACACTCTTCAATCCCACGCTGGCCGACAAGCCCCAATTGGTAGTGCTCAACAAGATGGACCTGCCCCAGACGCAGGAACTCTGGCCTCTGATCGAGAAGGAGATGGAAGACCGAGGGATGGCGGCCTGTAGCATCTCAGCCGCGACGGGGACGGGAGTCCGGCAGATGCTGTACCGCGTACTACAGTTGCTGGACAGCTTGCCTGAGGAACCAGAGATAGCGCCAGAAGAGATAGCCGTCTTCCGCCCACCGGAGGAAGAAGAAGGCTTCACCATCACAGTGGAGAAAGGTGGTCTCCGCATAGCGGGCAAGCGTGTGGAGCGGCTGGTAGCCAGGACCGATTGGCACTACGACGAGAGCGTCCGCAGACTGCATCGCACCCTCGAACGTATGGGCATCACCAAAGCGATGGAGGAAGCGGGCGTGCAGATGGGTGACACTGTATACATCGGCGATGCAGAGCTAGAGTGGTCATAGGAGAACACATTGCAGAGGATAGGAGTCATAGGCGGAACCTTCGATCCCATCCATTACGGGCACTTGGCAGCAGCGGAAGAGGTACGGGCGAGAGTGAACTTGGCGAAGGTGCTCTTCGTGGTAGCGGGAATACCTCCCCACAAACTGAACGAGGAGGTGACCCCCGTTGAACACCGTCTGGCCATGGTGGAGCTGGGCATAGCCTCTAACCCGCGCTTCGAGATCTCACGCGTGGACGTGGATCGCCCCGGCCCGTCCTATTCTGTGGATACCATCTCCATCCTTCTGGAGCAGTATGGGCAGAGCACGGAGATGTTCTTCATCATGGGGCTGGATTCGCTGGTGGAAGTGCCCATGTGGCACCAGCCTGAGCAACTCATCCAGTTATGTCATCTGGTGGCCGTCACGCGACCCGGCTTTGACGTGGACATGCGCCGTTTGGAGGCCTCCGTGCCTGGCATATCCTCCCGTGTGGAGATTGTAGATATGCCGGCACTCGATATCTCCTCTTCGGATCTCCAGCGGCGGGTCTCGAAGGGTTTGCCCATCAAGTATCAGGTGCCCGAAGAGGTGGAGAGATACATCAACGAGCATCACCTCTACAGGCCATCGGCAAGGACTGGGCATTGAGAATCAGCCTCTCCACTGCGTCGCTCTACCTGTATCCCCTACGTCACGTCTTTGCCCTCGCTAATGATGCCGGGTTTGAAGGGCTGGAGTTGGCGCTCAGCTTCGAGGTGCGCGTTAGGGGCAGCGGATACGTACGCCGGCTGTCACAGGAGTTTGACCTACCGATTCACACCCTCCATCCTCCCATGTTCCCCACTCCGAAACGGAGAGAGCATCACGAGGTGCTGCCCGAGCTCACACCGGTGGCGCGTGACCTGGAGTGCCAGTTCATCATCATCCACGCTCCCAAAGCGTTGACTCTAGACGCGGGTATAGGCCCTGAGTACGTCGGCGCCGTCGAGGCATGCGCTGAGGAACTGAGGGGGGCTTCCATCAGGCTTTGCATCGAGAACCAGGCCGTGTTCCGACCGAGCGACAGACGATACGCACTCAGCAAGCCTGGCGATCTCCGTCGGTTCGCAGAGGAATACGATCTCGGTGTGACTCTGGACACCGCCCATGCCGCCTCTTTCCCGTATGACTTGACTGAAGCCTACGAGGTGCTGGGAAGCAGGCTGGTCAATGTTCACCTGAGCGATTTCCGTTCAGGTCTCTCCATCCCTCCCTGGTTCAACCTGCACAGCTACTTCAAGCATCACCAGCTACCCGGAGACGCGGATCTGCCTCTTTTGCCACTGCTGGAGCGCCTCAGAGCGGATTCCTACCAAGGCCTGATCACCGTCGAGGTTAGCCCATTCGCACTGGAGGCCTGGAGTCCCCGTCGAGTGAGGGATAACTTAATGAGGAGTGTGGAGTTCGTACGGAATGCCGTGGCGAGCGTCTGAGGGCATCGAGGAGAAAGGCGCCAGGACGATACCTTCCTGGCCCAGAGCGAGGTATGCGTTGCTGGACGAGAAAGCAAGGGTAGCAAAATGACAGGCGCGTTTCGCCGACACCCTCTCACCGTGACCATCATTGGAGGCGCCGCCCTCGTGTTGCTGCTCCTCATCTCTCCGCTATGGCCGCTGCCCTTTGTGGACAAGCTGGACGTGGTGGGATCCGCCGTGTGCGGGCGTCTTCCAGGCCACTCATTTCACATCGCCGGGCGGCAATTGCCCCTGTGCGCCAGATGCACGGGCACCTTCATCGGAGCCTTGCTGGGTTTCATCGGCTTGCTGGCCCTGGGAAAGAGAAAGGCGGCCCAGATGCCGCCAGCCCCAGTCGTGGGTCTCCTGGTCGGTTTCATCTTCCTCATGGCCGTTGACGGGGTGAACTCTTACCTATCCCTGCTTCTTGGTAGACCCCTGCTCTACCAGCCCCACAATCTGCTTCGACTGGCCACCGGCACCCTGCACGGTCTCGCTCTTAGTATCATCGTCTATCCCATCTTCAACTTCACGCTGTGGAAGGAGCCGGACAACAAGCCGGCCCTGGCAGGGTTCAAGGAACTGGGGCTCATTCTTCTACTCCTCGTAGTGCCAACGGTGCTCATCGTGCCGACCGAGCTGGACTTGCTCCTCTATCCAGTGGCTGTGCTCAGCGTCACTGGCGTACTCTCCATCCTCACTGTCGTGAACTCCATGATCATCGTCATCGCCACGCGGCGAGAGGCGCGGGCGGTTACCCGGTGGGATGCTGCCCTGCCGGTAGCGCTAGGCTTCGCTGCCACGATGCTGGAACTCGCCATCATCGCGCTGCTGCGATGGCAGTTCAGCACCGCGCTGGGCATCCCTTTCTGAGCGACTCGTCTGCTGTCGAGGAAGAACGCTGGTCGAAGCCTGCAAGCCTTCTGTGCACCCTGCGGTCCATCGCATCGCACAACCTCTGAATCCGCGATGACAGCGGCTAGAACCCATCCGTGTGTCTGTCGGGGACTAGTTGATGCGCTATTGCCAAGACATCTGATCGATGCTATAATGGTCTGGCCCCCGGAGGAGTCTCCCTTGGGAGCGGAGCACCTGAAGGACGTGGGGCAAGCAAGACAGACGCTGCATCCTGTGGGAGGGAGGTGAGGAAGCCACAGGGTCGCTGAAAAGCACACAACGACCGCCAGCTCGTGGACACAACACAAAGGAGGTGAACACAAATGACTCTCGATATTGGTAGATCTTTCACGCACATGTTCGAGGATGAAAGCTGGATCATGAAGATTGTCATCGGAGGCATCCTGCTCGTCATCCCCATCGTCAACTTCATGGCCTTGGGCTATATGCTCGAGGCGTTGAAGAGGTCAGCGGATGGCGTGGACATCCCTCTCCCTGAGTGGGACGACTTCGGCGGCAAATTCATGAAGGGCCTGATGCTCTTTGTCATCGGGCTGGTTTACACCATCCCCATCTGGCTGATCGCTTGCGCGATATGGGCGCTCATGTTCCTGGCCGGCGCTGCTGAGAGCGATACCCTGATGAGCATGGTGGGGCTGCTGAGCACATGCGCGACCTGCCTCTATCTGGTCTGGATCATCGTTGTGTGGCTGGTCATGCCCGCTGCCTGGACCAGGTACGCGGTGACTGGGGAGTTCATGTCGGCGTTCCAGTTCGGGGAGCTCTTCAGCTACATCCGCAGCAATGTGGCGAACTACATCGTGGGTATCATTCTCGTTGGAGTGGCTGGCTTCGTCGCCGGATTCGGCGTGATAGCCTGCTTCGTGGGTGTGCTGTTCACCATGTTCTGGGCTTACCTGGTGATGGCACACCTGCTGGGTCAGGTGCACCGCGAGTCTCTGGCCGCGGCCTGATAGTATACAGATATGGGAGCGGGGGGCGTGGGCGTCCTTCGCTCCCGCCCATGCTACCAGGGTCCTTCGACCGCTTTCCACTTCTGTGGGCGAGAGTGAGTAGCACCCGAGGTCAGACCTCGCACGATGACAGGCGCACCACGTGCGCCTGTCAGGCTCTCCTGTTGACTGGTGGGCCTTCTCGACCGACGCATGCGACGCATCTGTGGCACCCACTGCGGGTTTGACGCCGCTGTCTTTGGGACCGGTACCCCTCCCGCCTTGCTCCTCTCACAGTAGCTTCGGTTGCCGCGCACTGTACCACGTAACAGCCCGCAGCCCTACTGGCTTCACCAGCAATTCGGATAGGTCCGCAGATTGTGGCGCAGCATTCCCCCACGGATCACGACTCTCCCCGGCGACGTCGAGTTGATCTACATCGTCACCATGCTGAGTCCTCTGGCGGGACTTCTTTCCGAGACCCAATGGGAACAGTTCCAGGAGCCGTGTGGGCCAGATGATGGAGGAGACAGGTGTTCTGTCTACTGTGTGGAGCCGAGAACCCCGAAGGAGCGACGGAGTGCACTGACTGTGGGGGCTCCCTTCAGACAGGCGCTGGAACCTCGACCACAGGAGTAGCGCTACCGCGCGGTGCAGCCCACCAGCAGCATGGCCCAGGTCAGCCTGATACTGGGATGGTGGCGTTGCCCATCATTGGAGGCGTACTGGCCGTGGTCTTCGGGAACGCTGCCCTACAAGAGATCGACCGTAGCGGTGAACAACTCAGCGGTCGCGGGATGGCGCATGGTCGGGCTCATCCTGGGCTACGCGGCCCTGGGCCTTGAAGTGCTGAGCATCGTTCTTTTCGTCGTCCTGCCCGGACTTGGGTGCGGTCTGTGCAGTATCTGTGGCGCTCCGGGAACGGCCTTGTAAAGCTGGCCCTGGGCGGCCTATGGCCACAGGCAGTCACGGTCAAGAGCATCCTTTCACGATAGGTACCATTGCCCCATCTGTTCGGCCCCACGGCGGTGCTTGACAGACAGTAGTTCATCGGCTAACCTCCCTTCACCCCAACTGGGGTCTGGACGATCCGATGATAGAAGCCTTGTCTGGTATCTTCGGCGCATTCGGGCTCTCAGCTTCGGCAGGGCTGAACGCCTACCTGCCCCTGCTGATCGTGGCCCTGGTGGCCCGCTTCAGCAATCTAATCACCCTGAATTCGCCCTACCACCACCTGACCAGCGGATGGGTCATCCTCGTCATCGCCGTTCTGCTGGTCATCGAGCTCTTCGCCGACAGAATCGCTGGCCTGGACACAGCTAACGACATCCTGCAGACCTTCATCCGCCCTGCCGCGGGAGCGATCCTCTTTGCAGCCAGCAGCAGCGTGATCAGCGACATTCACCCCGTGCTGGCCCTGATCTGCGGACTGATCGTCGCCGGAGGGGTTCACGCCACCAAGGCGACCGTGCGGCCGGTGGTCACCGGCGCGAGCGGCGGCCTTCTAAACCCCGTTGTCAGTACGGCAGAGGATATCCTGGCCCTGGTGCTGACCGTGGTCTCCATCTTGATCCCTTTGCTGACGGGGTTCCTGCTCGGAGCCTTGTGCGTGGGGGCTATTTGGTGGTTGCGTAGACGAAGAAGACGTAAAGCTCAATCGCATTGAGCTTCCTTGGAGACAGTCAAGAGGGTGCTAGGGGCGTCGGCGCCACGGAAGCCGCTCTCGCCAGCCAGACGGAGGAATCCGCCCCAAGACGCCCATGCCCAGGGATTCTACCTCCTCCGGGTCGCGAACCGTGTCGTCCAGGTAATGCAGGAGGAAGGCGAGCCCGGCACCAGCCAGGACGGCCAACGCTAACCTGATGGGTATCTCCAGACTGTCTTTCAGGCCGACGCCGAGAGGCACAACTCTGGGTGAATCGATCACGAAGACCTCTGCACCTTCGGAACCAAGCTGCTTGAAGTACTTGGCGTTCTCCTCCTCCAGCGTCTCGCCAGCTGCCTGGGCAATGGCCCGAAGCTGTGCCTCGTCGGGCCAGGTGATCACCATGGTCAGAATACGGTGCTGTTTCTCGGCCACGGTGAAGCCCTGGATGGCCCCTGGTGGGACCGCGATCCCCTGGCCCGCCAGGCGCGCGCTCACGTCACCGGCAAAGGACTCACTCCTCACAATCTCTGTGAAATCATCAGCTATGTACTCAGAGGCTAGGTAGGCTGAGTAGAGAGGGTCCATCGTCACCCTGCCTCCATCGGATTCCGAACTCACCCCTATGGTGAATCTCATACTAGCCTGGTACATGGGAATCGGGTGAGGGCGAGAAAAGATGCTTCCCGCCAGGACGAGCAAGAGCAAGGCCACGATAACCCACCATCGGCGCCAGAGGATTGTCCAGTACTCTCGCAGCTCCATGTCGCCGGTTCTCCTTTTCCGCGCCGGACTGAAAGCTCGGGCGCTATCTGTGCAAACTCGACCGCTCTGCCCGCTGACTTCCTTACACAGCGTCAGCGAGGCCAATACGCACGCCTGAGACTTCGCCTACGGCGTAGGGACGTCGCCCCTCGTCGTCATCCGAGCCTCTTATCGATATACGCCCGCATCTTGTTCTTGAATGTGTCCTTGCCGAAGCCGTCGGCGTGACATCTGATCTTGGCGCTGTCAAAATCACCAGCCTTGAACGCTGACACCGTCTTGACCAGAGAGTCAACGGTCTGCTCCCGGAAGAAGAGCCCAGTCTCACCTTCGAGCAGCGTCTCCAGCGCCCCCCCTGCGGCATAAGCGATAACGGGCCGGCCAGCCGCCTGGGCCTCGAGAGGAGCGATCCCGAAGTCCTCTTCGCCGGGAAAGACAAAGGCCTTGCATCTGGACAGATACTGCTCTACCTGACGGTCGGGCAGCCGGCCCAGGAATTCGATGTTCGAGTTCGCCATCTCTTGCAGTCGTCGTCGGTCTCGCCCATCGCCCACGACCTTGAGGGGCAGCCCCAGCCGGTTGAAAGCTTCTACCGCCAGATCTATGCGCTTGTAGGGAATCAAGCGGGAGACGATGAGGAAGTACTCCTCGTGACCCTCGTGGGGCTGGAAGCGTCGAACATCTACGGGTGGATGAATGACCACAGCATCGCGCCTGTAGAACTTCTGGATGCGTCTGCGCACGCCCTCCGAGATGGCCACGAAATGCTCCACTCTGTCCGCCGCTGCCTTGTCCCACAGGCGCAGATTGCGGAGTATGGGAGACAAGAGAGACGCAGCCAGCGGATTGACCCGCTCGTGCCGGATGTAGTTGTGATAGTCCCATAGAAATCGTGTGGGTGTAAGGCAGTAGCAAATGTGGATCGTCTCCGCCGGTGTTATCACCCCGTGACAGAAGGCGCTCTTGTTGCTGAGCACAACGTCATATCCCCGAAGATCAAACCCCTCGAAAGCAAGTGGATAGAGCGGGAGAAAAGGCTGGTGATGTGTCTTGATCAGCGGCAGTCTGTTCAACCAGGAAGTGCGTATGTCCCACTCCCTGTACACCTCAGGCATCGCCTCAGGCCAGTAGATAGAGGTGTAGATGGGGGCCTCCGGATAGAGCTCCTTCAGGACCTCTAGGACACCCTCCGCGCCGCCCGACTGGTTCAACCAGTCGTGAACGATTGCCACTCTCAGTCCGCGGGTTCTCACGTCACGCCAAGGTGATCCTGGTGCCGGTCTCCCCTCGCAGCGCTCGTGCCAGGTTCTCCGGTGAGGTGATCAAGGCCTCGCTGCCGCCCCGCTCCATGAACTGGACGACCGCCCTGATCTTCGGGCCCATGCTCCCCGGCGGAAAGTGACCTCCCTCCAGGTATTGTCTGGCCTCCTCCACCGTCAAGTGGTCAAGAGGTCTCTGGTCTGGCTTCCCGTAGTTCAGATAGACCTTCTCT
>DATKVP010000136.1:0-4510 GCA_035530015.1 Anaerolineae bacterium
ATGCCTGTGAGGACGAAGATGCCAGCGCCAATCATGGCTCCGACGCCGATCATGGTGGCGTCGAAGCCGCTCAGCGTGCGCGCTAGGGCTACTGATTCCCGTTCGTTGTTACCTGTATCCAGTTCCATGTGATCGCTATTCGAGGTACTTCCCAAGCAGCAGATCGAGCTCCCGCTTGACACGCCCGGGTATGCGATCTCTGGCGGTCTGGATGGCCACGGAGAGTGCGGACTCGCAGTCGCACTCGCGATCGGAGGGGATCAGAGGCACGGCCTCTCTTATGGTCTCTTTCGCTGTCTCGACGTTCTTGAGCAAGGTCTGAACGACCATGTCTGCGGTGACGGGGGCTTCGGTCTCGTGCCAGACATCGTAGTCTGTCGACAAGGATATGCTCGCATAGCATATCTCCGCTTCCCGTGCCAGTACGGCCTCTGGCATGGCGGTCATGCCTATGATATCTACATCCCACATCCGGTGCATCTGCGATTCTGCCTTGGTGGAGAAGCGCGGCCCTTCGATGCACACGTAAGTACCGCCCTTGTGCACCATGGCTCCCGTCTTCTTCGCAGCCTCGTATATGACAGCGCTCAACTGTGGGCAGAAGGGCTCGGCAAACGATACGTGGACCGCAAGCCCGTTGCCAAAGAACGTGCCGGTGCGGCCCTTGGTGCGGTCGATGATCTGGTCGGGGATGACAATATCTGAGGGTGCTATCCCCTTCTTCATGCTCCCGCAGGCATTGACGGCGATGATGCGCTCGACGCCAAGCGTCTTGAGGGCGTAGATGTTGGCTCTTACGTTCACTTCGCCAGGGAGGATGCGGTGACCTTGGCCATGGCGAGGCAGGAACGCCACACTCGTACCTTGCAGGGCGCCCACCACGATGGGATCGCTAGGCTTGCCGAAGGGTGTCGAGATGTCATGCTCCTCGACGTCCGTGAGGCCCGCTATTTCGTACAGTCCACTTCCGCCAATGACGCCTATTCTCGCCCGTGCCATGTTCACTATCCTCTCTTGCCTGTGTCCTGAGCGACAACTTCGCCGCCGCTCGCGGCTACGTTGCTTGTCGTAGTCTAGCATACGGGCATAGGGATTGTCAAACCTCGAGGGTCCAGAGGCCTGCGATTGCTCGGCCATAGGCGTTGTGCTAGAATCGGGCATCGGTGTAGGGGAGGCTACTATGACTGGGAACAAGGGTTTGGGCACTATCGTACTGGTGGCAGGCCTGGTGGTCCTGCTGGGATCGGTGCTGGCTGACATCGTGGGGCTGGGAGCCAGTCCGCTCGTCTTCGGGTATAGACAGCTCGCAGGCAGCGCAGCAGGCCTTGTACTGCTCGTTATTGGTGCAGCGCTCTACTGGCGCGCCGGTAGAGACGGCTGAAATGTTGGTGCGTGAGTAGCGCACCTCGTCAAGAGAAACACCAGACCGAGGAAGGTGTATGATCCATCTTCAGGACATCCTCGATGCTGCCGAGTGCGTCATCTGTGGACGAGTCTTCGCCCGAGAGTTCAGCGACTTCTGCTATGACTCCCGGATCGTCACACCAGGCCAACTGTTCCTGGCGGTGAAGACCGACAGAGCTGACGGGCACGACTACATCGATGAGGCGTGTCAGGGTGGTGCCACAGGAGTGGTTTGTGAGAGGGGGAGAGATCTCTCGCGGTACGGTGTGACCTGTGTCCAGGTGCCCCGTACTCAGGAAGCCCTGGCCCAATGGGCAAGATACGTCTTGAGGAAATCGGGCGTCGAGGTGGTCGGGGTCACAGGCAGCAGCGGCAAGACGAGCACCAAGGAAGCTGTGGCTGCTGTGCTGGTCCGCGCCTCCGCCGTCTTCAAGAACTACGGGAACTACAATGATCGATACGGCCTGCCCATCGCTCTGGGGCGGCTGCTACCCGAGCAAAAGAAGGCCGTTCTGGAGATGGCCTGCGACAGCTTCGGGGAGATCGAGGATCTTAGCCACATGACTTCACCGCGTGTGGGCATCGTCACCTCAGTGGATCACACTCATCTGGAGTACCTCGGTTCCCTGGACAACATCGCTCAGGAACAGGGGAAGCTCGTCGAAGCTGTGCCGGAGGATGGGTACGCGATCCTGAACTACGACGACGCCCGAGTTCGGGCCATGATGTATCGGACCGCGGCGAGGGTTCTAACCTATGGCTGCCAGGAGGGAGCGGATATCCGTGCCACTGATGTGCGGATGGGTGGCGGGGGAATCGGGTTCCGGGTTCACCATCGAGGCGCGGAGTTCGAGGCGAAGGTGCCTCTCCTGGGAAGACACAGTGTGTATACGGCTCTGGCGGCCGCTGCGGTGGGCGTGGCCTATGAGCTGAACTGGGAAAACATCTTGGCAGCGCTTGCTGGCCTGCAACCCGTGCGAGGTCGTCTGAACCCGCTCCCTGGGGTCAATGACAGTCTCCTCCTCGACGACACCTTCAGTGCGAGTCCCGCTTCCATGTTGGCCGCCCTGGCCGTGCTGGAAGAGATGGACGGTGGCAAGAAGATCGCCATTCTGGGAGACATGCTGCGATTGGGCGCCTATGAGGAGGAGGGTCATCGGGAGGTGGGCAGGCGCGCGGCTCAGGTAGCCGACTATCTGGTGACCCAGGGTGATAGGGCTCGGCTCATAGCGAGTGAGGCTCAGAGAGCAGGACTGAACCGCGACCACGTCTTCGTGACGTATAGTACCGACGATGCCGTACGGAGCGTGTGGGACGTCATCGGGCGGGGAGACGTCGTTCTGGTCAAGGGAGACGTGGAAGCGCGGATGGAGGAAGTTGCTGCGCGGCTTCTTGCCCATACCGAGGTCGCTGAGTCGGTTCTGGTCAGGCAGAGCGCGGCCTGGAAGCAGATCTACATCATCCGGCCGGACAGGCCAACCTGGATCGAAATAGATCTGGGAGCCATCGCCAACAATGTGCGCGAGTTGAAGAGGATGGTGGGTGAAGAGGTGGGCATCATCGCCAGCCTCAAGGCCGATGCTTACGGGCATGGGGCCATCAAGGTGGCCCAGACCGCGCTCTCGAATGGTGTCGATATGCTCGGCATGGCCTGCCTGAGCGAAGCTGTCACTCTGCGCAGAGCGGATATCACGGCCCCGATTCTGGTCCTGGGGTACACGCCGGCCTGGCAGGCCCGAGAGGCGGTATCGAGTGGGGTCACCGTGACCCTGTTCTCTAGCGACGTAGCGAGGGCGTTGTCGCGAGCCGCCGAAGACCTGAAGTCAGAAGTCGCGGTACATGTAAAAGTGGACACTGGGATGGGTCGGCTCGGTCTCTTGCCGCACCAGGTTCTCGGCTTCGTGCGGGAGATCGTAGATCTCCCGGGTATCGTTGTGGAAGGCATTTTCACCCACCTGGCCGTTGCTGACATGCCCGACGCTCGGGGTGTGCGCGGATGGGGCCGTGAGTACACCCTCAAACAGCTGGAAACCTTCCGGTCGTTGCTGCGAGATCTGGCGAGCAACGGGATCCAGATGCGGTACATTCATGCCGCCAACAGCGCGGCGATCTTCGCCTTCCCTCAGTCTCACTTCAACATGGTCCGCCCAGGCATCGCCATCTACGGTCTGGAGCCCTCCGGAGATGTCCCTTGCCCGCGCGGATTCGAGCCGGCTCTGTCCTTCAAGACTCAGGTAGCTCAGGTGAAGGCATTGCCCCCGGGCAGCTATGTCAGCTACGGATGTACGTATCAAACCTCGGGCGATACCCGGATTGCCGTGATACCGGTTGGTTACGCCGATGGCTTCCGCCGCGGTCCGCGAAACTGGGGTGAGGTCCTGGTCAAAGGGCAGAGGGCTCCTGTCATCGGGCTCGTGTGCATGGACCAGAGCTTGATTGATGTCACCCACCTGCCTGCTGTCAGAGAGGGTGATGAGGTAGTGCTCATCGGCGAGCAGGGTGGCGATCGCATCACCGTCGGCGAGGTGGCCGATAGGCTGGATACCATCAACTACGAGGTGGTATCTGAGATACTGGCTCGCGTTCCGCGGGTTACTTGAACCTGAAACGCCCCATCAGGACCGGCCGCACAGGCCGGAGTTTGACACGCTGTTGGGTTCGTTGTATACTCTTGTTGGTTTGGTTCCCTGTGGACCATTGGTGGTCCGTTTCCCTCTCGGGAAACCTCGCGCTCACACTGCTGGTATGTGAGGCGACCCCTCTTCTTCGCAACAATCTCTCACGCAAGGGTATGCGCACTGAGTTCTCAGGTCGTATGTCCCTCAGGTGTGACTTTGACTTCACTGGGTGAGGGGGCCGCGTGGCGATGGCGACTAGACAACCTTCGTCGATCAGAAAGCAGGAGGCCGCTCAGCGAGTGCGTGCTGGAGATCTGACGCTCGACTTGGCTGAGCGCTGTGTCATAAAGAAAGGCGTGTCCACTCACTTGACCTTCAAGGAGTGCGCCCTGCTGGAGATCCTGATCAGAAGCAACGGGGAAGTACTCACTCGCAAGAAGCTGATGAAGGAAGTGTGGGACACAGATTACCTGGGGGACACGAGGACC
>DATKVP010000137.1:0-4456 GCA_035530015.1 Anaerolineae bacterium
GCCCGATCGTCCCCTGCCCGGCGATGGTGAGGGGATCGTCGTAGGGGTTGACCATGGTCAATCCCTTCTCTTTCTCCAAGCGAAAGGCCTCATCCTCTGCCTCGTCGTAGGTGCCGCCAGAGACCAGCACCTCACCGCCCAAACGCCTGATACCCTCCACCTTGTTGCTGGGAGTCCCTTCGGGGATGCAGATCAGGGCCTCAACACCCAGTCTCCCAGAAACGTATGACACCGCCCGTCCATGGTTCCCGGTGGAGATAGCCATGACTCCGCGTGACTTCTGATCCGCTGTCAGGGTAAGCATCCGATTGGCTGCCCCGCGAATCTTGAAGGAACCCGTCTCCTGCAAGTTCTCCAGCTTGAGAAATACAGAGGTGCCAACTCGCTCGCTGAGGAATGGCGAGTGCACCAAGGGAGTCTTCCTGGCCATGGACGCAATCCTCTTCCGGGCCAGGTAGACATCACGCATCGTCACATCAGGGATCTGCATTTCTTTTCTCCATGGCGAGTGCTTTCGATTCAGCCCTGCAATTCGGCGATGAGTTCATGGATGCGATCCAATCCCGCTGTGAGGTAGTCCTCCGGAAGACCATAGCTGATGCGTAGATAGCGATCCATACCAAAGTGGTCCCCTGGCACTATGAACACGCTCTTCTCCCGCAGCAACCGCTCCACCAGCTCTGTTGAGTTCACGTCGAGGTCGTAACGCACATAGGCTATCGCTGCCGCCTCAGGCGGAACCAAACTGAAAGTGCCCTCGTGACTCTCCAGCCACGCGTCGAGGATGGGAAAGCCCCTGCGGAGGTATTCGCGGGTTCTCTGCAGCAGACGAGGGCGCACCCGGGGTGACAGAGCGATGGCCGCAAGTTGGTTGGAGAGCATGGGGGCACTGATGTTGACATACTCGTGCCGGGCCCAGATCTCGTCCACGATGTCCGTGGGCGCCACTACCCAACCGATCCGTAGCCCTGGCAGGCCGTAGGCCTTGCTGAGGCTGTTCATGGCCAGCACCTTGTCGTAAAGTCCCCAGAATGAGGGCGTCTGTGTGTCGGTCAGGCGCTCCGCTCCGCTGTAGACCTCGTCGGCCAGCAACCAGGCGCCCACATTCTCGGCGGTGGCCGCGATGGCCCCCATCTCCGCCTCTGTCAGAATGTGACCGGTGGGGTTGTTCGGGTTACAGACGGCGATGAGCTTCGTCTTCCGAGAGACCACATCGTTCAGTTCGTCTAGATCGGGCGCCCAGCCCAACTCCTCCCGAAGATGAAAGGTCTTGACGCGGATGCCCAGATTCTGAGCGGCGCCCCAGATTTGCATGTAGTTGGGGAGCATCACCACAATCTCTTCCCCCGGGGCCACCAGGGTCTGGAGGGTGATGAAGTTGGCCTCGATGCAGCCGACTGTCACCAGCACGTTGTCAGGAGTCGCGCCAGGGTAGAGAGAGGCGATGCGCTCGCGGAGTTCGGGGATGCCGTTAGTCTGGGGGTAGTGGAGGGGCGTATCCAGCAATTCATCGATGACGGCCGGATCGTCCACGAGATCTCGGATGGCGAGCGGGTGAACGCCGCTCTCCGACAAGTTGTATTCTATGATGTTCTCCCACTTGGACATCATCCGCTCCATGTCGAAGGGCTGAAAGGTCACTCTACGTTCGCTCATCTCCTTGCTCTCCTTATCCTCTGCTGTCTGGACCAGTTCCTCTTGTCACAAACTCGTCTTGCCCGAAGTGGCCAACCATGATCCATGATCGGCGCAGTCAAGCACGGAGCGACCACGAAAATCCGCTACCGATATACCCAATCTCTCCAATCCAGTATACCAAACCTCTCACGATCCGTCAAGCCTCGCAATAGGTGTCGTCAACGGCGCCCCCTGGATTTCGTCTGCACTTGCGTGGTTTCGAGCCGAGACTTGACAACCGCTAGCAGTGGCGGTATTCTGTGCCACGAGTGCACATGCGCCCGCAAGTGGCGGGACCGCGATACCACGAGTAGTCCGCAGTGGGCGAATGTGGCCATCGCCACGGCAACGGCGCACGGTCAAGTATCATCCGACTGCAGAATCGGGAACCTGGGAGGGAACTCATGGAGGTACTGCTAGTCAAGGAGGCGGAGCTTCGCCGCTCTGTCAGTATCGAAGAGGCTATATCCGCGGTGGAAGCCGGTTTCACGCGGCTCGCGGATGGGGAAGTCAATCTTCCACCGGTCTTGAGCCTTGACAGGCCAGAGGTCAAGGGAGAGGTGCATGTCAAGGGGGCGTACATCAATGGTGCAGGCAGTCTAGCCATCAAGGTCGCCACCGGTTTCTACGACAACCCCAGCCTGGGTTTGCCAAGCGGAGCCGGATTGATGATGGTCTTCGACTCCCAAACCGGATTCCTCCAGGCCCTGCTGTTTGACAACGGCTATCTCACCGACATCCGGACTGGGGCCGCGGGCGCGGTGGCGGCCAAATACCTGTCAAGAAGCAAAGTGAACGTCGTCGGCGTGATCGGGTCTGGAGCCCAGGGACGCTATCAGATCATGGCGCTCGCCAAGGTCAGGAGCTTTGGGAAGTTGCTCGCATATGATCTGGACAAGACCAGGTTGGATAGCTACGTCGAGGAGATGCCGGACATCATCGGCGTCGATTGTGTGGCCGCGCCGGACGTGGAGAGCGTGGTCAGGGAAAGCGACATTCTCGTGACCTCCACGCCGACCACCAAGCCCTTCGTGCGCGCCGACTGGCTTCATGCCGGATTGCACATCACCGCCATGGGCTCGGATGCCCCCTACAAGCAGGAGTTGGAGAGCGAGGTTCTCTCCAGGGCCGACCTGATCGTCTGTGACCACAAGGGGCAGTGCTCCGAGCGAGGAGAGCTTCACCACGGGCTGGAAGATGGAACGGTCGGCGAGGACGACGAGATAGTGGAACTGGGAGAACTCACATCGGGACGACATCCTGGGCGCACCGATGATTCGCAGATCACTATGTGTGACCTGACTGGAGTTGGAGTCCAGGACGCCGCGATCGCCACTCTCGCCTACGACAAGGCAGTACAGGAGGGGCTGGGCTCACGACTGGACCTGTAGCGTTGGGCCTACTGCACCATTTACGAGAGGCTGGGCCAGACTCGGCTGCTCTGGCTGCAGATGGGCCGCGAGCAGATTCCTCTTCGCATCGATGGGCTGGGACGCGCTCCCAGCCCATCTGCCACTGATCGCCCGCGCCGCAGACGTGATGAGAGGAAAGCAGTCGTACCCATGCCGATGAGCCCTTCTCCCAGCACTCCCGCCTCCCCCCGTGGCATCGTACGTGCCGCACACCATGATGCCCCAGGATGCCCGGCGGAGGACCGTCACACGAGCGGTCAAGACCTCCCCAGGAACCCTCTGTTCGCAGCCACACGGTTGGCGCGTGCTGCACATTCCTCTAGTGTACCCCGTGGCGACGTGGCGCCTCAGATGCCCGCACGAAAGATGGCGGCACACCTTCGCACTCTGGAACAACCACTCCCGTATCCCTCGCTGGCGCCACCTGGCCCGCCAAACAGCCCAGGACCTCTGAGTACTCCTTGGTGTACCCACCCATCCACTGTGACCAGCTTGACAGTGTATGAGTATCATGGTATACTAGGCCGTGCAGTTCTGGTATATCCACATGCGCCCATCTTGGTGTCGGAGGCCGGGCGCTCTAGTTCTCCGCACCAGTGCCCAGCTCATCAGCAGTCGAGGTTATCCTGGAGGCGGGCAGGTCGATTCCGGCACACGTCGACGGCCTAAGCAGGCCGGGGGACGCAGACAGCGAATATCCGCTGCTCTGCAACCCGCGGTGAAACGAACCCAGGAAGGCGGTGCGTCTCATGAGCAAACGAGCTAGCGAGCTTATAGCTGAGCGCCTGCGCAGAATGGTGATAACCGAGGAACTGACCCCAGGCTCCATAGTCAGCGAAGCCCACCTTGCCGAGCTACTGGGCTGTACCAGAACCCCTCTTCGACGCGCACTGGATCAGTTGAGTCACCACTATCTGGTCGACGTCCCTCCGCGTAGAGGCGTTCTTATACCCGAGTTGAGCGTCGTGGACTACCGCCAACTCTCTGAGGCACAGTTGTGGGTTGGCACCGACCTGGTACACCTGGCTACAGAGAGAATACAGGATCCCCAACTGGAGCGCTTGAGGCAGACGGTGGTGCAACAGGAGGAGTGCGGCAAGTTGGGCGACTTCTACGAGTTGACCACGTTGGACGGCGAGTTTCACACTTTGATCGTGGAAGCCACGGGGAATCGATACTTCTCAGGCTTCAGCCGCCAACTGCAGAGCTCCCTGGCGCGCTTCCTGTACCGCGCCTACAAAGCCACGGGTGGCGCCAACCTGTCCGTCGAGGAGCACTATCGGATCGTCGAGGCTCTGGAGCGCAGGGACCCGGAGTTGGCCAGATCCACAATCAAGCAACACGTTACTGAGGCCTTGAAGAGAGTC
>DATKVP010000138.1:0-3890 GCA_035530015.1 Anaerolineae bacterium
ATGGAGTGGTCATCTGAGAACCTGGAGAAGGTGGCGCTGTTCGTGCACGACAGGTGCCAGGAGGGCGAACTGCGCCATTTCGAGTTGGGTGCCGTGGCCAAAGTGGTGGAGCACGCGGCCCGCATGGTAGAGGACCAGGAGAAACTAAGCACGCGATTTGGCCTCATCAAGGACGTCATCCACGAAGCCAGCTACTGGGCTGGCCGGAACGATCACGAACTGGTGACGGCCGAAGATGTGCAAGCGGCCATCCAGGAGAAGGTGTATCGAGCCAATCAGATCGAGGAGAGGATACGGGAGCAGATAGACAAGGGCCTCATCATGGTAGACACGGAGGGCGAAGTCCTGGGCCAGGTGAACGGTCTATCCATCATCAGCCTGGGTGACTACTACTTCGGAAGGCCGTCGCGCATCACGACTCAGACTTTCATGGGCCGGGCAGGCGTGGTTAATATCGAGCGCGAGGCCAAGATGAGCGGCAACATCCACGACAAGGGAGTCATGATTCTCACAGGCTACTTGGGAGGCAAGTACGCTCAGGACAAGCCACTGAACCTGTCTGCGAGCATCTGCTTCGAACAGTCATACGGGGCCGTCGACGGCGACAGTGCATCTTCGACTGAGTTGTACGCGTTGCTGTCCAGATTGTCGGGGTTGCCGATCAAGCAAGGCATTGCCGTCACGGGCTCTGTGAACCAGAGGGGCGAGGTCCAGGCGGTGGGAGGCGTCACCAAGAAGATCGAAGGATTCTACGATGTCTGCCGCATCAAGGGAACCACCGAGGGTCAGGGCGTTATCATACCAGAGCAGAATGTGAAGAACCTCATGCTTCGGGATGACGTGGTGGAGGCCGTCCGTGAGGGTCGGTTCCACGTGTACTCGGTAGAAACAATCGATGAGGGGATAGCCATCTTGACAGGCCGGGATGCAGGCGAGCGGCAGGAGGATGGAACCTATCCCGAGGGCACGGTGAACTACTTGGTTGACGACCAATTGAAGGAGCTGGCGACGAGGTTAAGGGACTTCGGTAAGAAGGAAGATAAGGCCAATAACGACGAGGAAGCCTAGTATCCGGAGGGGACCAATCCTTCGGCTCGCACCCTGCATTTGTCTATGTCCCCGGCCAAGGCTCCCACGGCGACGAGGAAGTCAGATGAGCCATGGGCAGGGATGACGCGGTCGGTCGCACGACCCGTGCCGATGGCCACAATCTTCCCATTCGCATCATAGCAGGTGACCGAGAGGGTCACGGACTGGGCGTCCAGAGGGCCGGCGTTGTGCACCTGGCCCAGCACTTCGTAGGGTACCCACTCCCCTATCCGTCCCGAAAGATCGACAACCTCGAGCGCGGGATGCAATAGTTGCGCCAGGTAGTCGGCGCGCTGGGCGTCAATCTCGATGTCGTGGGTAGCAAAATCGGGATGGGCCAGGAAGAACACCACCAACACTGGGGCTACGTCGCCAGCTTCCAGCAGGTCTAGACGGGCGTACGCTGACTGAGAAGCTACCGTCCTCCCCTCCTCGTCTCTTAGCACGACCGTCGCAGAGACACTCTCGACGGGGTGATCGTTCGCGTTCCCTACCTCTACGAGAAACCGCAAGCTTCCCACGGGGTCCTGATACGCATTCTCCGAAACCGTCTCGAACGCCAGGGGCGGAGCGGGCGTGGGCGAGGCTTTCGGGATCCGTGTGGCTGTGGCCGCACGCTGTGACGCTCCCTCAGGGGTAGCTGGGCCATCGAGGCACGAACTGAGGAAGACAGGGATCAGCAGTAGGGTCAAGAGGTGCTTTACACGCATCCGTCAATCAGTCGGCCTCTCGTTCCAGTGACTCCACGAAGGCCTGCTCCTCTTCGGTCAGATTGGCTCCCTGAAGCAGGTCTGGCCGTCGTTCATATGTCCTGCGCACGGCCTCGCGGCGCCTCCAGAGATCGACCGCGGCGTGGTTGCCGGAGACAAGTACTTCCGGGACACCATGTTCCCTGAAGACGGCGGGCCGTGTGTACTGGGGGTGTTCGAGCACCCCGTGTGCGTGGGAGTCCTTCATAGTGGCTGCCGGATCCCCCAGGGCACCAGGAATCAGCCTGGTCACAGCGTCCACGACGACCATGGCTGGGATCTCTCCGCCGGTGAGCACGTAATCTCCGATGGAGACCTCGTCGTTGGCCAGGAAGCTCCGGACGCGTTCGTCCACGCCCTCGTAGCGGCCACAGATGAGCAGGATTCTGGGATGGTTCACCAGCTCCCAAGCCACCTTCTGAGTAAACAGCCGACCCTGAGGGCTCAGCAGAATGATGGATACCTGGGGGGAGGGGTCCTTTCCCAGGATCCCTTCCACAGCCTGGAAGATAGGCTCCGGCTTCATGACCATACCACCGCCGCCCCCGTAGGGCGTGTCGTCGGTGACTCGATGTTTGTCAGTGGCGTAGTCTCGAATGTTGTGAACGGCGACGGAGACCAGACCTTCAGCGATGGCTCGCTCAATGATACTCTCCTGAAATGGTGTCTCAAACATCTGGGGAAAGAGCGTCAGGATATCGAAATGCATGGGGTTGCCCTCCGGGTGCTGAAATTCTACTGCATCGGCGGCTGCAATTCAACCCCTGGTGTCGTAGTGCTGTAGCGGTATTCCCGGAGTGGAAGCTGCGATCTCCCATACTACACCGTGCACCATCTCTCTACTCATCGGGTCTGCATTCTGCGTCCATTCCACCGCCATCCTGGCGCTCGAGAGTCGACTTTCAGGAGGTAGGGCGTCCCTTGATGGCGACGAGGTGCCAGATGCAGAGGCAACCCGCAGCTCTCGGTTCGGTGCAACCGCGACACCTGCTCTCGACCGTGTGAAGGAGGCACCCAAGCCCCCGGAGGAGTGGTCACGATGTCCAGGCCCCAGCACCGGCTACCCTTGCTCGCCTCCAACGGCTGTGCTATAATGCTGCAATTGGAGAGCAAGGATGCCTGACCACCACAAATGCCATGAGTGTGGTTACCTGAATGAGCAGGGGGCGGCCTTTTGCGGCAACTGCGGCAGCCCGCTGCGGTCGCCCAGGGCCAGGCCCCCCACGCCACCGTCCACACTTCCGGAGGAGGTAGCAACCGTTGCGCCATCGGAGAGAGGTAGCGGACGCGACTCGGATGCGGATGCGGCAGCGGAATCGTCTCCTCGGGAGTGCCCAAGCTGCCACCATCTGGCAGGCGGTGAGGATTTGTTCTGCAGACGATGCGGCGCGAGACTGGTTCGCAGGCCCCTGCACTGCAAGCGCTGTGGAGACCCCGTTGACGCCGACGAGAGGTTCTGCAACCGGTGTGGCCTCCCACTGGGGTGATTTCGGCGCTTCCCGCGAGGAGGAGAAGCTGTGAAACCTGAGAAGCTGGAAGACCTATTCCGTGATTTGAAGGCCCAGGCAGAGTCCGGAGCGATTTCGGATGAGGAGTTCGAGGCACAGCTGCGGGAGTTCTTGTTTCGGGACGATTCAGGGACCTACTGGACCCGCGGCGCGCAGACCGAGAAATGGTATCGACACCAAGATGGTGACTGGGTTCAGGCTGAGCCTCCGGCGACGCTTGAGCGTGCCGAGGATCAGGAACAGGGATTACCTGTAGAACCGCCCATCACTTCTCCGTCAAGAAGATCCCGCCTTCAGACGCGGGCTGTCCTTGGTGGGGTGGCTGTGCTGTTCTTTGCATGTCTGGTCGTGGTGGCAATTGTGTCCTTCGGGTATGGCTTGATGTCTTCAGCCCCGGGAGCGGCGACGGAGAGCCCGACGCTGACTCCCGCTCCTACCGAGACACCACTGCCCCAACGCACGCCTGCACCGACATCCGGCGGGATCACCGGCTCACCCACGGGCGAGCGCTCACCATCGCCTGAGGCCACCGCTACGCAGAAAG
>DATKVP010000139.1:0-3825 GCA_035530015.1 Anaerolineae bacterium
GCGCCAGACGCACGAGTTCGTGCCGGAGCGAGGCGCGAACTCGTACATCGAGCAATCCTTCTCCGGCCGGACCGTCACCGAATCAGACCGGATAGTCTCTACCTGCTCCCCTCGCCAGTACTCCAGCCTCCACAGGCACTCACCGCACTCGCACCGATAAGCCAGCCAGCAAACCAGAAGCGAGGCATGACGAAGCCATTCCCGCGCCACGGCGACGCCTTCGCCATGGGATTGACATCGTGCCGCCGTCCGCCTGGCCCATTGACACGGCCGGTGAGTTGTGCAGCATAGGGCATAGGAATAAAGTACCATATCCTTTTGCGCGCTCCTACGATAAACTATATCAGGGAAGGGTGTCGCGGGCTGAGCAACGCCTGCATAACTCTATCCTTGGGTATACCTGCCCAATTGTCTGGCAGTTTGGCAAGGCTCAGCACCGCGTGGGCTGGGGCGAGTCTTGGGGCCCGCGTGTACGCTTGCTCTGCGTAGGAGTTCGCCGGACGCAGCCTTGCCAGTGTCGGACTCTTCGAGAGAAGGTGACTCCAAGCGAGAGGAAGCCCTTGTGGTATCTGCCACACCATGCTAGCGCACACGTGACAGGTAACGAGCAAGGCGGGAGGAGGGCATCAAGATCATGAGGAAAACCGTGAGTAGACTCATTCTGTTGGGCGTAGCGGCAACGCTACTCCTGTTGGCGCAGCCGGTCTCCTCGCAGGGCGACATACCCATCGCGGATTTGGGGCCGTCGGACGGGGAAGGACAGGCTTATGAGGTCAATAACCAGGGTCACGTGGTAGGCTCGCACAGGCCGCCGGGTACTGGCGCTGCGCACTTCTTGTGGTCGGCGCAGAATGGGTGGGTGGATCTGCGTGGGCGTGGTCGCCCGGAATCCTACGTCAACGAAATGAGGCAGGTGGCGACCACCGTGTACACCGATACGACCACCGCCGTGCCCCTTCCCATCATCTATGACGGTGGCGAGGAAACGTGGCTAGGCCATCTCGGTGGGGGGCGGGGTATGCCTTGCGACATCAATGAGAAGGGCGAGGTAGCCGGAAACAGCCTCACGGACGACCAAGAATGGCACGCCTTTCTGTGGACGCCCGGAGGTGGGATGCAGGACCTCGGCACCCTCGGTGGAAACCGCAGCAGAGTTCTCTCCATGAACGACTCTGCATGGGTCGTGGGCGACAGTTTTACCGCAGATGGCGACAACCACGCCTTCCTGTGGAGGAATGCGGCGGAAGGGATGAGGGATCTGGGCACGCTGGGTGGGACCTACAGCCGGGCCCGTGACGTCAACAACCTGGGCCAAGTCGTGGGCGCCAGCAGCCCGGAAACAGGCGATGACCACGCCTTCCTGTGGACCGAGGACGACGGGATGATCGACCTTCGCACCCTCGGCGGGAGCGAGAGCGGAGCCTTCGACATCAGCGAGTCGGGGCACGTCGTCGGCTGGAGTGACACCTCAGGGAACGCCGAAAGCCACGCCTTCCTGTGGACGGCGGGTGGCGGCATGCAGGACCTTGGCGCCTTCAGCGGTGGTACGAGCATCGCCGAACAGGTCAGCAACTCCGGCCATGTCGTCGGCTACAGCTCTCTCGCCACGGGTGACACTCGTGCCTTCTTCTGGACTCCGGCCAGCGGCATGGTCGACCTCGGCACCCTGCCCGGCGGGCAGGAAGGCCAAGCCGTTGACATCAACGAAGGGTGGCAAGTTGTGGGCTGGAGCGACACCCCCACAGGCGAGAAACACGCCGTGCTGTGGACGGTACTGCGATCACCCGAAGAGCAGATGATGGACATGATCGCCCAAATCGAGGGGCTTTTGGATGTTGGTCTACTTAAAACCGGCAAGGCCAACGCGCTGATTCAGAAGCTGGAGAATGCCATCAGGCTGCTGGATGATGGAAAGACCGGACCGACCTGCCGTCAACTGGAGGCCTTCGTCAACCAGGTAGAGGCCGCCACCAAGACGGGAGATCTACCGGAGGAGACGGGCTTTGAATTGATCGATGCGGCAACCAGCGTCCTCGACCTGGTCTGCGAGTAGCCTGTGCCCATATGGCACCGCAGACCCCATGGCGCGGGCCCTTGGCTTCAGCCTCGGAGGGCAGCATCGTAGCTGGCCACGTCGTTCGGCCGCCAGGTGGTGGTTTGCCACAGGGGGAATGCCTATACGGTCTCACTCAGCATCAGTTGCATCCTTCAGTGCCAGGCTCTGTCTTTGTGTGCCATCGTTCGACCAGAGGCCGCCTTCCTACCCACCGGGTCTGTGCCCGCCGCCGCGGTAGATTACCTAAGAGCGGCCTTTGTGCTTTCCGAGGCCCTTGGTGCACGGTCACGATGGAGCGACCCGGCGTCCAGTGGGGAGGCTCCACTGGCGCGATTCGAAGACCATGAAGCCGGATAGCCAGCCCCATCTTGGCCGCGGGAACGGCGTAAGCCGTCGTCCCGTCGAGGCCCTGACGACGCAATCCGCCATCACAAGAAGGTTACGATGTCGCGAAACCAGCAGCTGATCCTTGGAGCATTGGGGATGGCCATCGTCCTGGTCTACGGCTGCCTCGGCGCCTACGTGCTGATCTACCTGACGGATGGGGTCTCCACACAAACGGCGGAGCGGCCGCCAGCGCTTGGTACGCCGCCAGATACCCCCATTGCAGGCTCCTCTCCAACAACCGGCCCTGGCCAGCAGCCTCCTGCGCAGGCACCCGATGGACCCGCGCCCACGAATACCAGGGTGATCCCGCTCGGCGAACCCGCCCCCGCCCCCACGTCATCCTCCTCACAGGCTCCCCAGACTCCCGATACATCGCTCGCCACCCACTCGGCCGAGCCCGGCCTCACGCCTCCCGCACAGGCAACGTCCACTGCTGTGCCGAGTCCCACCCCCCCTGCGCTGCCACCATCGCCCACGCCGGACTCCAGCTGCGCGGAAGACGAGAACGCCCACCATCAGCAGATGCTGGCCGACATAGAGGCGGAGTACGAGCCGATGCTCACCTGGATCGAGGATGAAATGGAGCAGGCGTCGCGAGACAGGGACGACATGCAGATGGAGGAGCTCCAGCTAGAGTTGGACATGTATCAGAACTTAAAAGCTGCCGACATCAACGCCGAGATCGCCCGGCATGAGGCAGCGCTTGCGGCCTGCAACCCCTGAGAACAGCGTCTGCACTAGACGGTCGTGCGTTCCTCCCTTGCGAGCCTTGTCCACCACGGAATTGCGCCGGCTTGACCCATCTAGGCTATACTTTTGCTATACCCCGTTGTGTATAATGGTAAGATGCCTTGGTCCCTCGCGAGGCATACGCACGGCTGAGACCACCCGCACTCAGATGACGCCATACTGGCATGCTTCCCCTGGCGACCCGTTGCGCCTGGACGATGACCACGACGCCAAGCCCCCTGAAAGACCATGTCGGTAGGGTCCCAACACGGCCGCTGGCGACCATGCCGCCGAAACCGTCCTCAGAACAGGCAGCGACCAGTGTTGAAGAGATGGCCCGTGAGGCGCACTCAGGGTGCCTGCACTACCTCCTGGTCAAGGCCCTGGAAGACGCGCGAAAGCGACAGAACCGGCTGCGGCCCCAACAACCTTCAATTGCCGCTCGTAAGGCCCCTATCGACTGGCTCGAAGACTGTTGTTATAATCCACTGAGCTACAGCCGAATACGAACCACGTTGACGTCACGGACAGGAGGTTCACGAGAAGTGGGCTCACGCCGGAACAGTGTACATCAATCGATCATCTACGCCTTCAGCGTCTCTCTTCTGGGCTACGCCCTTCTCGCCCTGACTGCGCTGGCCCTCACACTGCTC
>DATKVP010000140.1:0-2068 GCA_035530015.1 Anaerolineae bacterium
CGACCAAGCCTCCTGCAAATGCTCGGCTACGAGTCTTCGGTGACAGTGCTCGGCGTCGGGTTCGCTGCACAGCAAGCAGCACTGCTTCTCAGAGAAGAAACCCCTTTCCAGCGTGTTCAGGACATCCCTTTCCTCCAACAACTTCGAGAATTCGTCTACGTAAAGCTCCCAGTCCTGCCCGGCGTCACGATAGGCCTTCATGAGGTCAGACGTGGGAGCGAGGAAATCCAAGTGGCAGTACTCGATTCCGAGTATGCGCCGCAGAAAGTACTCAAGATCATCCTTCTTTGTAAATCCGGCCAGCTGCGAGGTATTCTTCAAGCGTACGTCCACCACCCGCTCCACACTGTGCCTCTCCAACAGGCCGAAGAACTCAGCGGCGGACTTTTTGGTGTACCCTATGGTGTAGATCTTCATGTCCACTGATCGCCGAATCCCAATTGTTGGGCCTCCCGGTCCAGCGTCTTCCGAGCCTGCTCTGTCCAAGTCTCACCACCTGTGTGCCTAATGTGCTGCACCTCTATATCGCTGTCCAGAAGAGTCTGAGCGATGAGCAGGTGTCGATGACAGTGGCTCGGGTCCTCCTCGGCACACATCACCGCCGTCCACTTTTCGTTCGCCAGTTGGATCAGACCTTCGATCCCTCTGAGGTACCAATCCTTCTTCTCCACCTCGTCGTACAGCACCCTCTCTTCATCGTTCGGGTCGTAGCAACTTGGGTCCTTAGGCCTGCCACCGAGGTGGTTTCCACCGTAGACGTACTGTATCCCAGCCAGCTCAAGCTCCTCTGCAAGCGTCTCTCGATTGAACTGTGGAGCGTATCTGCTGTAGGGAGAACTCCTCACGTCCAGTACAGCTTCGACCCCACTCGACCTCAGCAACTCGACTATCTCGTGAGGCTCTACATTGGAGTGACCAATGGTATAGATTACCACGCCTCGCTCTCCGTTCTCTCGCCAAAGGCCTTCCGCCCGCGCCTGGGTCCCCGCCGCTGGCGGCATGAAACAAGGTCGTCAAGAGCTTTCTTCCGTATACCTGGTGGGGCTCTGTTCATCTACGGGGCTCTTCGCACTCGGCCTGCGCAGGATCCCCAGGTCAGTCCTCTTCCCCCCATGCGCACGCCGCCATGGACCCCATCGTTCATCGGCAACCGGTCTTCTCCCTGCAGCCACGCCAGCAGCGCACCACACGTTGCATCCACATTATAGTGGAATCGAAGCGTGGGGTCAACACTGGTGGACCTCGCAACGAGACACGGGTTACGGCGCAGCCACCAGCACGAGGACAGAGACGACACCTGGGAAGGCAGTGCCAGCACCCAATCCAGGAAACCCCCTCAGGCGCTGGTCGGCGTCTGATTGTGCAGCGAACTCAGCCTGCTAGCGACCGCCCAGCTCCGGAAGCTCGTCCAATCCCGCGGACTTCGCGTGGCGGGCGGCAACGCCTTTCAGCTCGCGCAACACGTCCTCGGGTAGCTCCAGTGGCTCGTAGGAAGCGATGAGTTCCTGCACCTTGCGGTGGGCGCGCGCATTGACGTCCAGTGCACCCTTATCGAACCATCCCTGTCGATAATCCCGGTCGAAAACCTCGGAGGGCACATAGTCCTCTGCGCGGTAGTGACGCGCTGTATGCTTGGTGGCCAGGAAATTGCCCTTGTGTCCTACCTCGCGCATCACGTCCAGCGCCAGGGGCCGTTCGGAATCGTCAACACCCCGTACCAGGCGCTTGGCCATACCGACGATCTCTGCGTCGATGACGAGCTTCTCCAGGCTGAAGCAACTCTCGAAGTCCATCATGCCCGGCCCCGACATCATGTTGATGCCCGCCAGCGCGCCCAGGATAGCCCCGGAGGCCGATTCCAGCCCCGTCTGGGCATCCACGATCTTGGTATCGCTCATACCCAGGTAGGCGTGAGTCGGCAGGCCGCCCGGCTTGATGCTCTTACCGATCTGAGCGTACGTGCAATCCAGCATCATCGTAGCCATGGCCCCCATGGGCGGGGCACCGGTGCGCATGTCGAAGTAGGCGGGGGATCCACCCCACACGATGGGGCTGCCGGGATTCGCCA
>DATKVP010000141.1:0-4638 GCA_035530015.1 Anaerolineae bacterium
TAGCATCTGGCGAGCGATCACCAGCCTCTGGATTTCCGAAGTTCCCTCGCCAATCTGGGTCAGCCGGTTGTCCCTGTAGAATCGCTCAACTGGGTAGTCCTTCGTATATCCGTAACCGGCGTGGATCTGTAGTGAATTGTAGCAGGCCAGCTCGGCAGCCTCAGAGGCGAAGAGTTTGCCCATGGCTGCCTCCTTGGTGAACTTCTTGCCCTCGTCCTCCAAGCAAGCTGCCCTGCGCACGAGGAGACGGGCGGCCTCCAGTCTCGTGGCGGCATCCGCGATCATCCACTGCACGGCCTGGAAGTCGGCGATCGGTCTACCAAACTGCTGACGCTCCTTGGCATACTCTATGGCGGCTTCGAGAGCAGCCTGACCCAGTCCCAGTGCCATGGCGCCGATGCTGATTCGCCCGCCGTCCAGCACTTCCAGTATCTGTTTGAACCCATCGCCTTCCTTACCCAGTATGTTCTCTTTGGGGATTCGGCAGTCCTCGAAGAACAGCTGGGACGTAGGGGAGCCTTTCAGGCCCATCTTGTCCTCGATCTTGCCCACCGAGAAACCAGGTGTGTCTGTCTCCACGATGAAGGTCGATATCCCGTGGGATCCTCTGGCGGAGGGATCGGTCTTGGCGACGACGATGACGGTCCGAGCCAGGGGGCCATTGGTTATCAGGGACTTGGCGCCGTTGATAACCCACTGATTGCCGTCGAGGACGGCAGTGGTCTTTATGGAGCCGGCATCGGAACCTGCCTCTGGCTCGGTCAGGCCCAAGGCTCCGAGCGCTTCCCCTCTGGCCAGAGGTACTAGGTACTTCTTCTTCTGATCTTCCGTTCCGAACAGGTAGATGGGAGCGCTGCCCAGCGAGACGTGCGCGGCGTAGGAGAGGCCATGAGAGCCACAACCACGCGAGATCTCCTCGGTGGCGATGGCATAGCACACGGTATCGCCACCGGCCCCGCCGTACTTCTCCGGCCAGGGCAGGCCCAGGAGCCCCAATTCCCCCATCCTCTTGAAGTTCTCTGCCGGGAACTGCTCTTCCCGGTCTACCTCAGCGGCGATGGGCATGATCTCGTTGTCGGCGAAGTCACGCACCATCTCCTGAATCATCTGCTGTTCTTCGGTCAGCTGAAAATCCATAGTCTAGTATCCTCGTCTGAGACCATTGCACTGTGCATGCCAGAAAGCGGCAGGGGGCCTCGCTGCATCGAAGGAGCGGCCCCCGGCGATATCCTATTGCCTAGATCGGTTTGAAGTACGCGATGTCCAGGATGGATCCCTCTCTCTCCTGTTGCGGTTTGAAGACGATCTCCACCTCCATGCCGATCTCAACGTCCTCTAGATCGACTTCCCCGAGTCGGTGGACCAGACCACCGTGGGCGCCCTCCAGCTCAACGAATGCCAGAACCTCCGGTTCGTCCAACGGTTGGTCATCCAGGGAGCGGGTCAGGATGGTGTAGGTGTACACCGTTCCCTTGGCCCTCACCTCCACCCACTCCTCCAGCTCAGTGAAACACCTCTCGCAGTACATGGAGGGCGGCACATAGGTGAGGTCGCACACGGGACATACGGTGCCCATGATCACGCCTCGGTCCTTGATGGCCCGGAAGAACTTCTCACCAGCGATACCGACGGTGTATTCACTCTCAAGCGGTATGTTGTCGTACCATACCTTCGCGTCAGCGAAGGTCCCTATACGGTCAATGAGGGACATGTCGATTCCTCCTTGGGTTCCCGTGCGCTTGGTTGGGCGGCGTATTGAGCCGCTCCGAAACGTTTCTACAGAGGTTTGAAGTACTGGATATCCGTGATGGAACCCTCTCGTTCCTCAGTCGGCTTCCAAACAGCCTGCACCTTCATGCCTATCTTCACATCGTCTGGATTGACCTCGTCCAGCAGGTGGAGGAACCCGGCGTTGGAAGCGCCATCTATCTCAATCACCGCAGGAATCTGGGGCTCCTTAGCCCTGCTTGCGTCCCAGCGGATGTAGCATATGGAGAATGTGTTGACCGTACCCGTATCCTGGAGATAGACCCAGTCGTTCATGGGCTCCCAGCACCATTCGCAGACCACGCGCGGCGGCACGACTACGCGCCGGCAACGCTTGCACTTGATACCGATGATCCGCCCGTTCTTGAGTTCCTCCAGGTAACGGCTGATGGCGACACCCGCATCCCATCCGTATTCAAGCTTGGGCTTCCAGTAGGTGGTCAGGACCTTACCTGCGTCCAAGTCGGCCTGGCTCAAAGGTGTGCCAGGGAAGCTCTCGATGTTAGCACTCATGTTACAGACCTCCTGTGGTGTAACGTGTCAGCCAGTGCTGGCCTTCTCAGATACCAAGAACGACGACGCATCCCACCTGCATCAGGTCACCCCAGGACTGGGCAAGACCCGTTCGAGGTTGTCCGGGGACCTGCCGCTTGCCTGCCTCTCCTCGCAGTTGCCAGAAGATCTCGGAAAGCTTCATGACACCGGAAGCCGCAATCGGGTTCCCGACGCCAAGCAGGCCTCCTGATGGACAAACTGGCATGTCGCCGTCTCGCGCCGTCACGCCATCAGCCGTGAGACGTGCAGCCTCACCCTTATCGCAGAGGAGGAGGCCCTCTAGGTGATGCAGTTCCTTGTAGTCGAACGGATCGTAGGGTTCGACCACATGGATTTCCTTCCTTGGCTCCTTTATGCCGGCCATATCATAGGCCATGCGCGCGGCATACTCTACGTACTTCGGGTAGTAGAGGTCACGATTGGTCCAGTAGGCGCTGTCGAGGGACCAGCCGACGCCATTGACCCACACTGGCTTGTCTGTCACGCGCTTCGCCACGTGCTCGGCAGCGAGAACGATAGCTGCCGCCCCGTCGCTCGTGGGGCTGATATCCAGACGCTGAACGGGCCAGGCCAGGACCTCGGAGTTCAGAACGTCTTCCACCGTGATATCGGCTGCGACCTGGGCACAAGGATGGTCCAGAGCGTTGCGCTTGTTCTTCACTGCTACTCGGGCGATGTCCTTCTTCTCCAGGCCATGTACCGTCATATACCGGTTCATCTCCAGAGCGAAGATCCAGACCAGGTTTGGCTTGAGAGGTCGCTCTGTGGTGTGATCGAATATGGTGAGGAACGCACCCTGAGGGTGCGGCTTGCAGCTGGACATCTTCTCCTCACAGATCACCAGGCAGGTGTCGAAGAGCCCAGAGGCGACGTGGTACCAGCCCTGGATGGCGGCGAACACGCCCGTTCCGCCCCCAACGTAGCACCTCATGTATGGCTTGTTCCACGCTCCTGCCCCATCGCTCAGGTATTCCCCTTTCATGTGTATCCCATCGAAGGCGTCCGGGGCAGTGCCGAGCGCCACAGAGTCGATATCATCGAGAGTCATCTCACAGGAGTCGAGGGCCATCTTGCTGGCCTGGTACGCCAGTTCTCTTCCTGTCTCCTGTGCCCTGCGCATGAACTTGGTCATGCCAGCCCCTACGACCGCCACTTTCCTCATACCCATTCCTAACCTCCTCAGTAGTCAGAACGAAGGCCCCGTCCGGTCAGAACGCTGCCCCTGGCGTATTCCTAGACGCTTAGAACTACCGCTGCACCGCTGGTGGTGGGGATACCGCGCCAGCCAAAGGCCATACCGGTCTCCACGTCTTCCAGCTGGCGCTCCCCGGCATCTCCCCTTAGCTGCAGGACTACCTCAAGGACCCTTCCCAGCCCCGAGGCGTCCAGCAAGTGTCCGAGGCCAAGGCTCCCTCCCGACGGATTGATCGGGAATTGACCGTCCAGCTCTGTGACTCCTTCTTCCACGAGATGGCCTGCCTCACCCTCGCGGCAAAGACCCAACGCCTCCATGTGCTGCAGTTCCTTGTAGGCGAAGGTGTCGTCAATCTCTGCGAAATCGATCTCTTGCCAGGGGTTCCGGATGCCGGCCACACGGTAGGCCATCTCTGCTGAGTTGCGCGCGTAGGTCGCGCCTTCCCAATCCCTGGTCTCCAGTGACGGCGTCTCGTTGGACCAGCCCACACCCCTGATCCAGACAGGCAAGTCTGTCAAATCCTCCGCTACGTCGCCCGAAGCCAGAACCAGCACGATGGCACCGTCCGCATGAGGACTGATTTCCAGCTTCTTGAGAGGATGGGAGATGGGATCGGAATCCAGAACCGTGTCGAGGTCCAGCCGGGCTCCATAGGCCGCGGACGGGTTCAGGAACCCATTGCCCCTGTTCTTGACCACCACCTGAGCGCACTGCTCCTCCGAGGTTCCAGTGCTGTACAAGAAGCGGTTCATCTCCATACCAGCGATGAAGAGCGGATTGGCCCCCAAAGGTCGGTTGTAGATCGGTTCTACCGCATAGGCGACTACTTCGTTGAGTGTGAGCACGTTGGAAGCTTTGCTGTGCGCCTCGACCATGACGATGTCCATGGCCCCGGTGAGCACCTGCATATGCGCGGCGATGAGCCCGTGGATACCCTCGCCCGAGATGGTGTGCACCGGTTTCAGTGCTCCCCCGATTTGGTCGGGGACGTATTCGTCGAAGATGCTCGTCCCCTCGTTGAAGTCCTCCGCGACGCAGACGAAGCTTTCGATGTCGCGCTGCGGATCCACACCTGCGTCCTCATACGCTTTGGCCGCCGCCTCATACATCAGCTCCTTGTA
>DATKVP010000142.1:0-3680 GCA_035530015.1 Anaerolineae bacterium
ATCCAACGAGCGCCTGGAGTTCCTGGGCGACGCGTTGCTGGACTTCATCGTAGGCGAGTACCTGTACCAGCAGTACCCCGACATGGACGAAGGCAGTCTGACCAGCCTCCGCGCGTCTCTGATCAACGCCAGCGCCCTGGCGCAGTTCGCGCGTTGTGTGGACCTGGGGAGCTATGCCTACCTCTCCCACGGTGAGGATGAGAGGGGAGGGCGAACGCGCGAGGGGCTTCTGGCAGACGCTTTTGAGGCACTCGTGGCGGCTATCTATCTCGATCAGGGCTTGCAGGCCATGAGGCAATTCGTCATCCCCCTGGTGGGGCCCGAGGCCCATCGTATCGTCGAAGCAGGCCTGGAGAGGGATCACAAAAGTCGGTTGCAGGAGTGGACTCAGCGAGCACTGAGCGTCACGCCAAAGTACCGCATCGTGAAGGAGCGTGGACCCGATCACGACAAGGAGTTCACCGTTGAGGTCCTAGTCGGCGACGAGGTCTATGGACGCGGCCAGGGGCGGAGCAAGCAGGCCGCAGAGCAGGACGCTGCCCAAGAGGCTCTGGAGGGAATAGGCAAAGACCAGGTTTGACAGCGCGCCACAAACACTATATACTGTGCCCAGTGCTGTGCTGCGTTACCACTAGATGTAGTATAGTTCATAGCAGTGAAGCCATATCTAGTGGCTGTCCGAAGCTGACGCATCGAGTGCTGGGCGCTTCTATTGTGGCCGACGGAGCCAGGTTCCGTTGGCCCATTCTGTCTGAGAAACCATGTATCTGAAACGTCTGGAACTACAAGGCTACAAAACCTTTGCCACGAAGACCGAGTTCGAGTTCGATGCTGGGATCACAGCCATCATCGGTCCCAACGGCAGTGGCAAGAGCAATATCGCCGACGCCATCCGCTGGGTGATGGGCGAGCAGCGATACCGCACCATGCGGGCCAAGCGCAGCGGCGACATGATCTTCGCTGGTGGCCAGGGACGTGCTCGAGTGGGGATGGCTGAGGTCTCGCTCACCTTGGACAACTCCACAGGCTGGCTTCCAGTTGATTACTCCGAAGTGACGATTCAGCGACGCACCTACCGGTCAGGTGAGAACCAGTACCTGCTCAACGGAAGCCGGGCGCGGCGAAGAGACATCGTCGAGCTGTTGGCAAAGGGCGGTGTGAGCAGCAACACCTATACCATCATCGGACAGGGCGCGGTGGACGCAAGTCTAGGCATGCGGCCAGAAGAGCGACGCCTGATCTTCGAGGAAGCCGCCGGCATCGCCATACACCAGGCCAAGCGTGATTTGGCTCTGAGAAAGCTGGATGATACGGGCAACAACACCCTGCGCGTCAACGACATCATCAGCGAGATTGCGCCCCGCCTCAAGCGACTCAGCAAGCAAGCCGAGCGTGCCCGGGAGTACCAGGAATCATCGAATAGGCTGCAGAGCTTGCTGGAGACCTGGTACGGCTACCGCTGGCGCCGGGCTCAGGACGCTGTACAGGCTGGCCAGGAAGATGCGAAGAGACGTAAGAGCAATCTGTCGGAGCACAACCGGAGCGGGGAGGAGCTCTCGCGCAAGATCGACGAGGTGAGAAAGCTCCGCGCGGCGCTGCGCGGTCAATTGGGGGGCTGGCACAGCGAGAGCGGAAAGCTTCACCACCGCCTGGAGGGGTTGCAGAGAGAGTTGGCGGTGAAGGAGGAGCGTCAACGACTGACCCGCCAGCGCAGGCATGAGATCCAGCAAGAGATCTCACCGCTGCACGCGAGTCGAGATGCACGCGTGCAGCGAATAGCGGAGCTGGAATCAGAGCTCGAGCGTCTCGGCGAAGACCACAGCCAGCGCGACGCTGAGTGGCAGGCGGCCCAGAGTGAGCTGAGGAGGCTAGAGGCCCGGCAGCAGGAACTGGAAAAGCAAGTCGCAGCCGGCCAGGAAACCGCTTTCGAGCTGGCCACAGGTCTGGCCGATCTGCGGAATCGACTGAACCAGTTCAGAGACCGAAGACGCGAGATAGATCGAGAGCGTGAGGAGCACGCCGAAGCCAGCGAAGAGATAGCAGCCCAAATCGATGGAGTAACGAAACGGATCGGTGTGCTCGAGTCCGAACTGAGCGAACTCGCTGCCCAGAGGGAGAAGCTAGAGAACGAGGCGCAGCAGAAGCAGCGGGAGGCGCAATCGTCGGCGGACACGCAGGAACAACTCAAGACGCGCCTTGCCGCCCTGCGTCAGGATGCAAACCGGCTACAGGTACGAAACGAGGTTCTGACCAAGGCACGGACCGAACTGGCGGACTACTCGCAGGCCGTCCGGGCAGTGCTGAGTCAACAAAAGGACCTGAAGGGCATCGTCGCCACCGTGGGCGAACTAATCCAGGTGCCAGCCGAGCTCGAGCATGCTGTCGGCGCGGCTCTGGGCCACCTCCTGCAAGCCGTCATCACAGAGAGGTGGGACGACGCGCGGGCTGCGATCAGCGTACTCGCACAGAGTGACGCCGGTCGTGCCACCTTCCTACCACTGGATTCGCTGCGGTCTGCCCATCCCGAGAAGGCGCCCAGTGGGCCAGGTGTATTGGGACTGGCTAGTGACCTGGTGGGCGTCCGGGAGGGCCTGGAACCTGTGCTACGCGCGCTGCTGGGCAGCACCGTGGTGGTCGAGGATCTCGATACCGCGCGCGAGGTGAGGGCACGCCACACGGACCTGCAGTGCGTGACTCTCACCGGCCAACTGGTTTCGGCGACCGGTGCTCTGGCAGGCGGCTCCGACGCCTCCGGCAGTGTCCTACTGGCGCACGAACGCGAGCGCCGTGAGCTGCCCCAGCAGATAGCAGCACTACGGGAAGACGAGCAGGCTCTGCAAGGCGAACTGGACAGCGAGGAGAACCACCACCGCGAGCTGGAGGCCCAGATTGCCACGCTGAGAGAGCAGCACAACGAGCTTGACAAAGCCAGCAGGGCAAAGAATGAAGAGATCTCCTCCTGGCGTCTCAAGCAGGAACGGGCGACCCAGGAACTCGAGTGGCACAAAGTGACCGCGAACAGGCTCCTGCAAGAGGTGGAAACACTCCAGGACAAGGAGCGGGCCATCGGGAGTGAGATAGAGACATCGCGGGAGAAGGAGCGGGAGACCACCAAGACCGTGGCCTCGCTGCAAGAGCAATTAGAGTCGCTGGACATCAGCCCGCTACAAGAGAAGTTGGCTGGCCTGAGGACCGCCATCGCGGTCCTGCAGCGAAGCAAGGAGAGCCAGGAAACTGCCCTCGCCGGGCACCGTGCGGGGCTGGAGCAGATCGAAGCGCAGCTGAAGGAGAAGGAACTCCGCGTTGCCCAACTGGGCACCGAGGCCGATGAGTTGGAGACGAGCGTCACCTCCCTTGCGGCGCAGGTCGAGGAACTGGTGATCCAGACGGACGGGCTGTCATCGCACATCGCGGAAGCTGAGGAAGAACTGGCTGCCCTGGAGAAGCAGCAGGGCGATCTCGAGGAAGCCACAGGCACAGGCAGGAGAAAGCTCCAGGAGTACGAAGCTGCCTACAACAAGGCGATCCTCCAGCGACAACGCTGCGAGGACGAACTACGCAACCTGCAGGAGCGTATAGAGGCCGACCTGGAGACCGTGGCCATGTCCACGGAGCTGCCCAAACAGTTGACGCTGGACATAGATGCCCGGTTGCGTTCGCTGCCAGCTGTCACCGAGGTG
>DATKVP010000143.1:0-4234 GCA_035530015.1 Anaerolineae bacterium
CAGGTGAATGTCATCAACGTGGCGCCCACCGAGGGTGGGGGAATGAGCCAGGTGGCATATGTGACGGCCGCCGACAAGGACCAGCTCAGGGAATCGTCGCTGCACAAGCTGAAAGAGGAGGGCTACTACACCCTGACGGCAGGATTGGCGGAAGAGGAAATACTACCCCACGAGTCGCTGCTGGCCTTCGTTCTCTCGGAGACATACGACATGTTCCCAGGAGAGGTCGCGGAGTCACTGGGCCTGCACATGCAGGCTCTTGTCAGGGGCACGGTGATCAACAGAGAGGATGTGGAACTCCTCGGGCTGCGCATGGTGCAGCTAGAGGTGCGAGAGGGGTTCCAGCTTCTTCCGGAGGAGATGGAGGTTCGCATCGACGAGATCAGCGATGTAGAGTATGATGGGACGTTGACTTTCCAGATGACGGCCGAGGGACTCAGCTGGATGGAGATCAACGGGGTGGAGATCAGAGAAAGCGTGAGGGGCAAGTCGGCTGCCGCCGCGGAGGAGTATCTGGCGCGACACCTGAGCCTGGCGACGGAGCCTGACGTTCAGATCTCGCCGGCGTGGTGGGGCCGGGTTCCGTGGCTACCTTTTCGTATCACCGTGGACGTGGTATCGCAGGATCGCGCGATTGACTAGCTACTCGATCATGGAGGGCTCGATGCGCCTGATGGCCCTTGATATCGGCGAGAGACGCATTGGGGTGGCGCTCAGCGATCCAGGCCAGATGCTGGCCCGCGCCCTACGAGTCATAACGCGCCGCTCGCGGGAGGCCGATGCCTGTCTCATAGCCTCATTGGTTGGAGAGCATGAGGTGGAGAAGATCATAGTTGGTCACCCGTTGCATCTGGACGGCAGTGCAGGGGAACAGGCGCGCCGGATTGAGGCGTACGCGCGAGAGCTACAGCACGACATTGGTGTACCAGTGTTGCTGCGGGATGAGAGCTACTCCACGGAGCGCGCGCGCGAAGCGATGATCGAAGCTGGCAGGAAACGCAAGGAGAGAAAGGAGCGCCTCGACGCAGTGGCTGCCGCCGTGATCCTGCAAGACTACATGGACAGTGTGGGGCCGAAAGCGGGTGAGTGAAAGGAGGGGTTCTTGAGCCGAGAGGATCTGGTGAGGGGTGCGATACGTTGGGCGCTCACCCTCGTGGTGTTGCTGTTTGCGATCGCTGCCGTCGTACTTGGTGGGAGCTATCTGCTGGGCGGAAGCAGCACTGAGGAGGTAGACACCGAAAGCATTCGGATGTCGTCTCTGGAGAGGACTCTGATCGGCATCTACCTCAATGTGCGGAAGAGCGCCATACAGAGCCCTGCCAGCAGCGATTCCACGGCGTTGGTGTTCACCATCAATCCTGGCGAAACCGCTGCGACCATAGCGCCCCGGCTACAGCGCGAGGGTCTGGTCGCGGATAGCCAGCTGTTCCTTTATGTGGTCCGCTACCGGGGTGTTGATGCGCAGCTAGAAGCTGGCGAGTACGAGTTGCGGTCCAGCATGACCATGGACGAGATCATCGATACTCTCCAACATGGGCGGCTACGCGACGTGACAGTGACTATCCCGGAGGGGAAGAGGGCGGAGGAAGTCGCCGCTCTGCTGGAGGACGGCGGGGCGGTGGACAGCGAGACTTTCATGGCCATGGTGCGCAGTGGGTCCGCGGCTTATGACTTCCTGGCAGACCGACCTGCTGATGCTCCCGCCTCGGTGGAAGGGTACCTGTTCCCCGAGACCTATCGCATTCCCGTGGACTATGACGCTGTGCAGGTGCTCGACCTCTTGCTCTTCACCTTCGGAGAGCGCTTCACTGCCGAGATGCGCCAGGCGGCGGCCGATAGCGGTATGACTGTCCACCAGGTTGTCACCCTGGCGTCGATCGTCGAGAGGGAGGCGGTCGTGGCTGAGGAGCGCCCCATCATCGCCAGCGTCTATCTCAACCGTCTGGAGCAAGGCATGTACCTTCAGTCGGACCCCACCGCGCAATATGCCCTGGGGTACCAGGAGGACACCGGCCAGTGGTGGAAGATACCGATGTCACTGGAAGAGGACGTGCAGGTGGATTCGCCCTACAACACGTACATGTATCCTGACCTGCCACCGGGACCGATATGCAGTCCGGGTCTGGCATCCATACAGGCCGTCCTGGAGCCGGCAGAGACCCCGTATCTGTTCTTCTTCTCCAAGTTCGACGGCTCACATGCGTTTGCAGAGACGTACGAAGAGCATCTGCACAATCAGGAACTATATCAGGGCCAGCAGTAGTTCTCTACCGTGAGAAAACTGTTAGTACCTCCATGCTTTCTACTTCTCCTGGCAGTCGCGGCCGGCTGCCTTTCCCCGCTGTCCACACGGCCCACGTTCAAGATAGGGTTCGTGGCCCCCTTTGAGGGGCTGCATCGCCATCTGGGATACGGGGCCCTGCACGCCGTAAACCTGGCCATACGAGAGTGTAACCAGGCCGGGGGTGTTCAGGGCTACCTCGTGGAGTTGGTGGCTCTGAACGACGATCAAGATCCTGACTCAGCAGCTCAGAGCGCCCGCGAGCTGGCTGTTGATCCCGACGTGGTGGCGGTCATCGGACACTATGGGGAAGAGACCACCCTGGCGGCTCTCCCGGTGTACCGGGACATGGGCCTGGCTCTGGTGGTGCCCGGCACCACGGCGGGCGCGGTGACCAGTGGTGGCTATGATCAGACCTATCGCCTGGTGGCTCAGAACGTGGTCATAGGCCAGGCAGCGGCGCGCTACGCGGTGCTGAGCGAAGGGGCGACACGAGTGGCTGTCTTCGGGGGAGCCGAGGACCTTGTGCAGGCCTTCGAGAACGCTGCGACGGACGCGGGAGCAGAGGTCCTCGTGCACGAAGAGCGGGACCGAGAGGCGTTGCTGACGGCGCTGGACGCTGAGGATCCTGACATCCTGTTCTTCGGGGGAGAAGGGCTCGAAGGGGCGGAACTACTGCTTGCACTGAAAGAGAGAGGCCAGGATCTTCGGCTCGTGGGAGGTAATGGGCTGAATACGCCTCACTTCGTCCAGGTGGCTGGCGAAGCCGCAGAGGGGACGGTGTATGTGGCCGTCACCCCACCCTCGGTGGATGATTGGTTCAGCGAAGCCTACAGCGAGCGGAGTGGCACTCCGCCTCCGCCGTACGCGGCTTTGTCGTACGATGCAGCGGGATTGCTGCTGCAGGCAGTAGGGGAATGCATCGCCAGCGAAGGCCGGCCCTCGAGGCGGTGTGTGGCGGAATCACTGGGCGACGTCAGGGGGTACGAAGGGCTGAGCGGTACCATCTCCTTCGACGACAAGGGCCAGGCGATGGCGCGAGAGGTCTATCTGTACGAGATAGACGATGGGCAGTATCCAGGAGAACTCCGTAGCTGTCCGGTCTGCTTCCGGTGAGCGGGGAGCCGTAGATCCTCCCCCGAGATGGACTAGCTGACCACCTGATAGACCAGTGGCGGCGCTTTCACCGCGTGATCCTCCCAAGCGTAGGCTTCGAGCAACCTCGCTTGGGCAACATCCGCGGACTCGTCACTCTGTGCGTGGATGGTGTACAGATCTTCGCCTTGCCCTACACTGTCGCCTATCTTCTTGTGCAGTACGATGCCGACTGCATGATCTACCGGGTCGCCTTTGTTCTTTCGTCCCGCGCCCAGATCCAGCGCGGTCAAGCCCACCGCCATCGCGTCCAGCTGAGACACGTACCCATCTCTGGGCGATGCCACGCGTCGTGTGATTGGAGCCTGGGGCAGGAGACTCGGGTCGTCGACGGGAGTCGTGTCTCCGCCTTGGGCTGCCACCAGGTCCCTGAAGCGGTCAAGGGCTTTCCCAGTGAGCAGGAGCTTCTCCAGACTGGACCGCGCTTCATTCTCCTCCTTGGCCTGTCCGGCGAGCAGCAGCATCTGGGCGGCCACGGTGAGACAGTGAGAGGTGAAGTCTGCGGGTCCGTTGCCGCGCAGCGTATCCAACGCCTCCTTCACCTCGAGAGAGTTGCCCACCGCGCGACCCAGAGGCTGATTCATATCGCTGATCACCGCCACCGCGCTCTTGCCCAGGCCCTTGGCCAGATCGATCATGATGCGGGCCAATTCGACCGCCTCCTGTTCGGTCTTCATGAAGGCGCCTCGCCCAACCTTGACGTCAAACACGATGGCCCTCGCGCCAACGGCAAGCTTCTTGCTCATGATACTGCTGGCTATCAAGGGGTAAGAACCGACGGTGGCGGTGACATCACGG
>DATKVP010000144.1:0-3881 GCA_035530015.1 Anaerolineae bacterium
GCATTCTCGCAGAATCTGCAAGTCGTCTTCGCAGTGCTCAATGACATCAAGCGCGGTTACGAGATCGAAAGACCCATCCTCGAAAGGCATATCCTCCGCCTGAGCAAGACGGGCATCGTAACCCCGCTGATGGGCTATCTCGAGGGGCTTGGGGTTGTTGTCGATACCCACCACGGAGCCGTAGCGCCTGAGATGGTGGATCATGTTCCCCGCACCGCAGCCAACGTCAAGTACTTTGCCGTTGTTGCCGACTACCTGGCTGTCTAGCAGCCCGAGCAGGGCACGAGTCCTGCTGGCGAACCACCAGTGAGCATCCTCTTCCAGTTGCTGCTGGGTTAATTCCTGCGACATACTCTCCCTCAGATCTAGGCTTGTGCGGTATTATACCATCCCTCCCCTGGCCTGGCTATCGCTCCTCAGGAGAGAGTCCGCTACTTCCAGCACCTGAGCTACGGAGATGGAGCGCACGCAAGGATGATCGTCCAGTTCGTCCGGCCCGTAATCGAGGCGGTTGCAGGGGATGCATTCTTTGTTGGCCACCAGGACAATGTGCTTCTCCGGATCACCCCAGGGCCCGAAGACACGGTGATCTGCTGGTCCGAAGAGGTGAATGGTGGGCACTCCTTGAGACACAGCCAGGTGTAGCGGGCCACTGTCCACTCCGATGACAAGCCTGCTCTTCGCCAGAATGGCCGCCAGTCCTCCCAAGTCTGTTTGGCCCACGACCATGAGAGTCTTGGTCTCCATACGCTCAGCTATGCTTTGAGCCAGCGCTTGCTCTCCTGCGGAACCGGTGATGACTACCTGAAGTCCGTGTGATCTGGCTAGAGTGTCGCCCACCTGAGCAAAAGCCTCGGGGCGCCACAGCTTGACCGGGGCTCCCGCACCCGGGTGCAGGCACAAGTATGACCGACGCGGCTCGAGAGGGGCGAGAAGAGTGGCGGCAGACCTAAGGGCCTCCTCCCCTGGGGTGAACTCCAGGGGGCCGGGATGGTCCACATCTCCGTTGGCGATCGCTGCGACGAGGCGCATGTTCTGCTCGACCTCGTGTCTGCCGCTGCTGTAAGATAGTCCCTCTGTCAGGAAGGGGGCCACTGGTGGCATCGCATAGCCTACTCGTCGAGGAATCCCCGCGTAGTAGGCCAGCATGGCCCCCCACCAGTGGTCGAAGCGCAGTACCACTGCCACGTCGTATGACTTGGTTCTAAGACCCCGTGCGCAGGCCCACAAAATGGAGTATGGCTCCAGGAGGTGTCGCTTCGGGCGCCGCGTGAAGCCAGGAAAAGGGCAGGTTATGACCTCATCTAGATGGCGATTGGTTTCCAGGATCTCCGCCGCCCAGGGACCGACCAGGCAGGCGATGTGAGCGTCGCTAAGAGTTGATCGCAGTGCGTGTATGGCCGGGGTGGCGAAAAGCAGATCGCCGATGTGATCGGGCCGGATCAGCAAGACGCGAGGTGCCGCTTTGGTCGGTGGGGTAGGGGCAGGGTGGACGAAGGGCCTGGAGGCCGAAGCCACCGCCCGCAGTATCTGGGTGCGCAACCTAGCCCTCATATACCCTCTCCAGCAGGGGTGCAATGCGTGTCCAGTCGTGTTGGGACTCGGCGAGGTTGCGGGCTGCCAGGCCGAGTCTGCTCCGATGTTCACTATCCCTCAGCAAGCTGACAACAGCTTCGGCAAAGGAAGCTGGGTCGTCCGCAACAAGCAACTCGCGGTCGTGGCCCGCCTGTATGCCCTCGCGCCCCAGCGATGTGGACACTATGGCCTTGGCCATGGACATCGCCTCCAGGATCTTCAGGCGGGTGCCGCCTCCCACTCTCAGGGGGACCACATAGACCGCGGCTTCCCCGATGTAAGGTCTCACGTCATCGACGTATCCCGTCAGTTCGACGTTTGGCGTCTCGTGGAGGACGTCCAGACGAGGGTGAGGGTTCCTTCCCACGACTTTCAGTAATACCTGTGGTACCTGCTCGCGAACAAGGGGTAGTACCTCTTGCACAAACCAGAGCATGGCGTCAATGTTCGGGCGGAAATCCATCTTGCCGGTGAAGACGAGAGTTGTCTCCGATTCGCCCTTGTCCCAGGGGTGGAAGAACTGGGTGTCAACACCGTTGGGCACGACTGCACACTGGAGGTCTGGGAGCAGCCTCTGGAGTGCCCCGGCGTCGGCTTCGGATACGACGACGATTCTGTCGAGCTGCCTGCAAACGCTGGCCTCATAGCGTTGTAGCTTGCGCCATTGGATGAAGGAGTACAGTGCTCCCAGCCATCGTCTGGCCTGTCTTAGGTCGTTCTCGAAGGCTCTTTTCTGGAGCAGGTACTCGGCGTTGATGTCGTCGAAGACGACGATGGGTAGGTCACGCTGTGCCATCTCCTTGATCGCGAGTCCGTATTGCGCCATCTCGATAGCCTCTATCTGGACGAAGTCAAAGCGTTCGCGCGAGAGGCAACTCCGCAGCTGATGAGAGAAGCGGTCTGAGGGAAGACGCAGAGCCATATCGGGACTGCTGGAGAGGAGAACGGACATCGCTCGACGTAGAGTAGAGCGGTGAGGGGCGGGAACCGTCAACACCCTGGCACAGTGCACTGCCATGGCGGCAATCCGTTGCGCGGAGTCCCCTCCGTGGACGAAGGACAGAAGATGGATCTCGTGCCGGGAGCTCAGATTCCTGATCAGATTGAAGGTCCGGATGGCTGCGCCTTGATGGGGAGGATACGGAAGGTCAGGCGTCAGAAAGAGGAGTCTGGGGCTCATCCGATCAGGCGCTTGTAGAGGTCGAGTGTGTGGCGGGCGGCCTTCTCCCAGGAGAAGACCTTGGCCCTCTTGAGGCCCTTCTCGGACAGCTCTGCATGGAGCGCGTTGTCGGTCAGGACTCTCCACATGGCTACAGTCCAGCCTTCCGTATGCTCCGGGGCTACCAGCAACCCTGCATCTGCCACCACCTCGGGCAGCGAGGATACGTTGGCCACGATGGTGGGCGTGCCGCAGGCCATCGCTTCGAGAGGCGGCAGCCCAAAGCCTTCATAGAATGAAGGGTGCACGTGCATGCGAGCGGCATTGTACAATAGCGCCAGATCCCCCAACGGCACGTGCCCCAGAAAGGCGACACTGTCGCCCAGTTCCAGCTCGTCGGCCACGGCGAAGATCTCGCCGCAGAACCAGCCCCGTTGCCCGGCCACGGCCAGGGTCACATCAAGTTTATAATGGTCGAGCAGTTGGCGAAAGGCTCGAAGGAGGGTTGGCAGATTCTTCCTGGGCTCGATGGTGCTGACGAAGAGTATGAAAGGCTTTTCGAGGCCGTATTTCAGGCGTGTGTGGTCGAGGAGCTCTGCGTCTTGAATCGGGTGATAGATCCGATTCGCCGCCGCATAGATGACCGTGATCTTGGATTCGGGCACACCCAGGAAGTTGATGATGTCCCGCTCCGTGCTGATGGAATCTGCAACGATGTGGTCCGCATATCTCACCGCCCGATCTATCTGACCATAGTAGCGGGCGCTCTCCTCGGTGAGGAAATGAGGGTAGAGAAGAAACGCGAGATCGTGGACGGTGATAACGGATTTGTAGTCACGTCGAAAAGGCGGGATGAAATCCGGGCTGTGAAGGATATCCAAGCGCAGCGGACTAATCTCGAAAGGTAGAACGAGTTGCTCTAGTCGATGATGGCTTGGGGTCCAGAGGGACTTCCTGGCGAAATTGGGTGTGCTCGCGAGGATGGTCTTGTCCTTGCGGCTTTGCAGAAGGACAAACTCGTTGTCCTCGTCACATTGACTCAATCCCTTTACCAGGCCAGCGATATATTGCCCGATACCCGCTTGGCTATAGTGTACCAGCCGGGCGTCAATCCCGATGCGCATGTAGCTACCGTTCTCCTCATCTT
>DATKVP010000145.1:0-9486 GCA_035530015.1 Anaerolineae bacterium
ACGAGAGTACAGGGTTCGTTGTGGAGACGATGGAGCAGTTCTTCGACGCTGCCCAGAGAGTCCATGAGATCGAGCCGCGCAAGTGCCGCGAGCGTGTGGAGAGGATGTTTACGGCGGAGACTATGGTTGGGGGCTACGAGAGCGTGTACCGAAAGATGCTGGACGCCAAACGCAAGGAGAACGAGACGGGACGATGACTGAGCTGCTGGGACCGCTAGCGGATAACGGCTGGATTATCACGGAGGAGTCGTTTGATCGGGGTAGAATGCGATTCTACGAGTCGATTCTCACCGTGGGAAACGGTTTCCTGGGATCGAGGGCGGTTCTGGAAGAGGGGTACGAGGAGTCTTACGCCGGCACGTACCTGGCGGGGGTGTATGACAAGAGTGGTGGACAATCGTTTGCCATCGTCAATGCGCCGAACCCTCTCGTCACCGAGATCCTCGTGGACGGTAGGAAGCTCTCAGCCGACGAGATGGAAGTCGTCGAGCACCTCAGGGTGCTGGATATGAAGAAAGCGGTGTTGTACCGACGGACCGTTTTCGCAGACGCTGACCAAAGGTATGAATACGAATCCGCGCGCTTCTTCAGCCTCTACGACATGCATTTGGGGGTAATCCGGGTGTCGTTTCGATCGCTGGACAGTGATGCCTCTGTGGTGCTCAGGACCGTTATCGATGGCACGACGACAAATGAGATGCACGCCGTCGGCGGTCCCAGAAAGCACTACCGGGTTACGCAGAGCAAGGGATTGCCGGGCGACGTGTCATATCTGGAGGCCAGGACGAATGATTTGGGCATCCGGATCGGGGTGGCGTCCGCAGCCGATCTCCATGGGGCAGTGTCAGCGCGTGGGCTTGAGACAAGTTCCAGTTCGAGCGGGGAGGCTAGCGTCCTTGAGCACTCCTTCCGGGGGCGAAAGGGAGAGGCCTACCGGTTGGATCGGTATGTCTCCATATACACCTCTCGCGAGAGCGAGGGGGACGTAGAGTCGGCCTGCCTCGCTGGGCTGTCAAGGGCACGACGAATAGGCGTACCAGCCATATTGGCCGAGCACCAGGAGGCCTGGGAGCGGAGGTGGCAAGTAGCCGACGTCTCCATTGAGGGTGATCCTGACACTTTGAAGGCCATGCGTTTTTCCATGTATCATCTCCTGATCAGTGCTTCCCCGGAGGATCTTGACGTGAGTATCGCGCCCAAGGCCTTGTCGGGAGAGTGGTATCAAGGTCACGTCTTCTGGGACACTGAGATTTTCATGCTACCTTTCTTCGTATACGCTTATCCGCAACAGGCCAAGCATCTGCTACTCTACCGGGCGCGTCGGCTCGAGCCCGCCCGGGAGCGCGCGATCGCTCAAGGGTACCAGGGAGCGTTGTGGCCGTGGGAGTCGGCGGGGAGTGGGAGCGAGGAAACGCCGCCAACATGGATCAACTTCGACGGCTTGGTGTTGCCCGTGTACAACGCTGCGAGGGAGCATCACATCGCGGCTGACATCGTGTATGGGGTTCACTTCTACTATCTGCACACTGGAGACGACGGCTTCATGCTCCAACATGGGCTGGGGATGGTCTTGGAGACGGCGCGGTTCTGGGCCTCGCGGGTGAGCTACGATGAAACCAGGGACCAGTTTGAGATTAAGCTGGTCATCGGACCTAACGAGTTCCAAGATGGCGTGGATAACAACTCATACACCAATGCCATGGCCAGATGGGCCCTGCGCTACGCTTGTGAGCTCTACGAGGATTTCTACGAGCGGTTCTCTGGCGAGATGCAGGGTATTGCAGAGGACATGGGCCTGACGGGCGAAGAGGTTGACAATTGGAGGCAGATAGCCGACAGCATAATCCTCCTCGTGCGCAGCGACGGGCTGATAGAGGAGTTTGAGGGTTACTTCGACAGAAGGGACGTGACCATCACCGAACGGGACGAGCACGCCATGCCGCTCTGGCCCCGCGAAGTGATGCTGAAGGACGTGAAGGAGACGCAGCTAATCAAGCAGGCGGACGTGGTGCTGCTGCTGTACCTTCTTTCGGACGAGTTCTCGCAAGATGTGAAGCGGACGAACTTGGACTACTATGAGCCAAGGACCACACATGTATCTTCCCTCAGCATCACCAGCTACGCGATCATTGCCAGCGAATTGGGTGACACAGAGAAGGCGTACCGTTATCTTCATCACGCCGCGAACTCAGATCTGGAGGACATCCATGGCAACACGGATCTGGGTGTTCATGCGGCGGAGCTTGGAGGCACCTGGCAGGTTCTGGTTCACGGGCTCGCAGGTGTGCGGGTGAGAGGTGATGTACTGAGCGTCGATCCGAGGTTGCCCGATCAGTGGCGTAGTTTGAGGTTCCGCATGTGGTTCAGAGGCAACCTCCTGGAGTTGGTCATGTCCCAGGACTGCGTTGAGGCGTCCATGGTGGAAGGTCGTGAGGCGGTGGAGATGGACATCCTCGGCCAGAGGCAGCTTCTGAAGGCAGGTGGGGTAGTGAGGGGCGAGAGGTGATGGTCATGGCGGACAAGGTGGGGTTCATCTGGGACATCGACGGAGTGGTTCTGGACAGCCCCCATGAGGAGTCCTGGCGTCTGACCTTGATGAGGGAGCCCTGGAACACAGACGGGCCGAGCTCTGATTTCTACTTCACCAACGTTGCTTCCAGGCCCAGGCACGAGGGTGCGAACAACATACTGGAGCTTCTGGGAGTCTACGAGCGGCTTGGGGCCACCTCCGAGAAGGACAAGAGAAGGCTCATGGAGAGGTATGCCCGCGAGAAGGACTCTCTCATCAAAGATCTGATTACGAAGGGTGAATTCAAGCTATTCGCCGATGCCGTGACGTTGCTGCTCAAGGCGCATCGGGCAGGCATTCTGCTGGCCGCAGCGTCGGCGTCGAAGAACGCAAGCACGATGCTGAGAAACGTCGCCAGGTCTCGAGTATTGGGGGAGATCGGCGATGATTTCGGCGCCATGTCGGAGGAGGACACCCTATACTCGATGTTCGACTTTGACGCGTGTGGTGTGGACGTCGGAGGCAAAATCGAGATACTGAGGCATGCAGCCCGCGGGCTGGAGGGTCTGGGTGGTGGCGGCCTCGAGAGATTCTTTGTCTTTGAGGATGCTGCCTCGGGCCTGGAGGCCGCCAGGTCGCTGGGATACCACGCTGTTGGCGTATTCCGCATAGGCGACAGGGAGACGCTGGAGAAGACAGGGGCGGACTTAGTCACCGACGACCTGGCGACGCTGGAGATTGAGCACCTGCTCCAGCTGGGCTAGAGAGGCGACCAGCTCCCTGGTTTACTGGCTACCTGAGTCGTGATCGGCGAGGGTTAGACGAGGTGCTCTGGGGAGCGCCCCTTTTAACCTCCAGTGCTCTGTCGCGGTGTACCTAGTGGCGAGCGGCATAGTCATTGCACGGACGAGTTGATAGGCCAGAGTCTCCCCGCTCGGGATGGGTGCGCTGAGGGGGCGGGTCACGATGTCCTGTCCGCCAGGTCCCCATAGGACATGTCTCGATCAATTGTGACCAAAGGCAGAGTTCCCTATCGACCTTGGTGAGGGTATGAGATGAGTAATGTTCTGAAAACAGCCTGGCTTGTCTGTATGGTGGTCGTTTTGGCGGTGACGGCTTGCAGCGTAGCGCCCACCTCCCCGCCAGAAGAGCCTACTGTGGCGCCTGAAGATACTCCAACTCCAACAGCCATCGTGTCACCGGACGAGATGGACTGGGACGACCGAACGGTGTTTGGCGCCGGTCTCGTGAGCGCCGAACAGGCGGTGCTGGAGGATCTCGCGGGAGCAACGGTGTATCACATCGATCTGCTGATCCCGGAGGATTTCAACACGCTGGAAGGTCACCAGGAACTCCTCTATACCAATAGGGAGGTGGTGGCCCTCGAGGAGATCTACTTCCGGCTCTTTGTGAACACAAGTGGCGGGAGGGCTACGGTATCGGAAGTGGAAGTGGACGGGCAGGCCGTCGAGGGAGAATACGCCTTCGAACTGAGTGCCTTCCGCTTGCCTCTCCCATCGGTCCTGGAGCCCGGTGATGAGGTCGTCATCGCCATGGACTTCGAGATAGAAGTTCCTCGCGAGATGGGTGGCAACTACGGCTTGTTTGGGTACTTCGACGACATCCTGGTGCTTGATGAGTTCTATCCGGTGGTCTCCGTGTACGACGATGAGGGATGGAACGTGGAAGCGCCGCCGGCCGCCGGGGACCTCACCTACTTTGACACCAGCTTCTACCTGGTCCAGGTCACGGCGCCCTCCGACCTGGTGGTGGTGGCATCAGGCATCGAGGTGGGGCGGGAGCTTCAGGAGGGCAGGCAGGTGTTGACCTTGGCCGCTGGGCCTGTTCGCGACTTCTATCTTGCGGCGAGCAACCGGTACACAGTGCTTAGCCAGCAGGTTGGGGAGACGACGGTTTACAGCTATGCGTTCCCCGAGTATCAAGATCACGCTTCGCTGGCCTTGCGGTACTCCGTCGATGCCATGAAGATCTTCAATCGGCGCTTTGGACCATACCCCTACGTGGAGTTCGATGTGGCCAGCACGCCCATGCAGGCCCTGGGCATCGAGTACCCCGGGGTGGCAGGCATGGGCCTTCATCTCTACGATCCCCAGGCGGAGATCTCCGGGCTGCCGTCTCAGGTGTTGCTCCAGGGGGGCGTAGCTCACGAGGTCGCTCACCAGTGGTTCTACAACGTCGTCGGCAACGACCAGGTGGACGAACCCTGGATGGACGAGGCCCTCACTCAATACGTCACCGGGCTGTACTATCTGGACCTGGGCGGAGGAGAGGCCTACTCGGGCTGGAGGGGCTCGTGGTACGATAGGTGGCAGCGGGTGGAGATGGCTGACATCCCCATCGGCCTGCCCAGCGGTGAGTACACAGATGCACGGGAGTACGGAGCCGTCGTCTACGGGCGAGGACCCATCTTCATGGAGACATTGGCCGACGAGATGGGTGAGGAGAAGTTCGGAGAGTTACTGAGGGACTACTATCAGTCCTACAAGTGGGGCATCGGCACGGGCGAGGCCTTCAGGGAACTCGCTGAGGAGCATTGTGAGTGCGATCTGACGGCGCTATTCGAGGCGTGGGTCTACGCCAAGTGAGACGGATCGGCCAGTGGGGCAGGATCGGCGCGAAGGGGGATAGCATGTCCTATCGGGTCAAGCGAATCCTGATCAGCGTTCTCTTCACTCTGGCAGTGGTGGTCTTGATCGGCCTTTGCATGGCGCCTCTACCTATCTGGACGCCTGCACCTACGCCGACACCGGCACCCACACCCACCCCAGAACTCAGGCTCACGGTATGTTCCAGCGGATGCAGCTTCACCACGCTGGAAGAAGCGATAGACGAAGCTGACAGCGGTGACGCCATAGGTGTTCTGGATGCGGTACACACGGAACCGGGTATCGTGGTGGACAAGGATGTCACCATCCTGGGCCAATGGCCAGATGGCACCGTAGTGCAGGCTCACGCTGAGCCCGGTGAGGCCACGGAGAGCGTGTTCATCATAGCCGAAGGCGCCACAGTGATCATCAAAGACCTCACCATCCGCCACGGTAACCCTGAGACGGGGATGGAGGCGGGCGGGGGCGTCAACAACAGGGGTGCGGTGACACTGGAGCACTGCGTGGTCACCGACAACACCGCCAGCGCTGGTGGCGGAATGAACAATTTCGGCAGCATGACGCTGGTCGACACCACCGTCAGCAAGAACGTCGCTGATGGAACTGGAGGTGGGTTCACCGGGTGCGGCACGGGCGGTGGCATCAAGGTGGAGCAGGGCCCGCTGGTGATGATCAACAGCGTGATAAGCGGAAACAGCTCCCAGGGCGACGGTGGCGGGATCTTCCTGGCCTGCAAGGGCACGTTGGAACTGATCAACAGCACGATCAGTGGCAACGACGCCACCGGAGGCAGCGGCGGTGGGGTGTGCATCAGGGGTGCAGCCCAGTCGATCCAGAGCACTATCGCCAACAACAGAGCAGCGAAGACTGGTGGAGGGATTTACGTCCGTGGCTCGGGCGAAAGAGGGCTTATCCGAGGGTGGCTGGACTTCTCCAACACCATCATCGCCGGCAACACTACGGGGAGTGAGTATTGCTGTGCCGATTGTATGCTCGGCGAGGACTCGACTATGGGGCTCAACGCCAACAACCTGGTGGAAGATGGAAGCTGTAGCCCGGCGTTTACAGGGAGTCCCTTGCTGCAACCGCTGGCCGACAATGGGGGGCACACTCTCACCCATGCCCTTCTTCGTGATAGCCCTGCCATCGATGCTATCCCCGTCATCAGTTGCACTTTGACCGTCGATCAGCGGGGCATGGCTCGGTCTATGGAGGTAACGTCGAGCGACACGCCCTGCGACATCGGTGCCTTCGAGCTCCAGCCGGACGAGGGGTGAGGTCTTTCCCTCGATCCTCTTCTCCCTTGGGGGCCGCTGAATCAGACGATAGCGGCCCCCTCTCCTTACCGGTGCGCAGACCGGAGACATTGCTACCACCGCTAGGCCCTCCTTTCGCTGGCCTTGCCCTACTGCTGATTGGTCGTCGATCGCGCTCCCGTTGAGGCGTCGCTCTCGAGAAGCGAACCAGGGTAGGGGCACCGCATTCTGGCCGCTCACGGGTCTCCATTCCGGAGCCCAGCTGTTGCCCTCAGAGGACTGCGGTCACACCGCAAACAGCATCCCAAGCAGCGTGGAACGCGGTGCAGTGGGTATTGAGGGGTGCGGCCTCCGACAAGCACTCCACACCACCGGGCCGGAAGGTCCCTCTCGCTGAGGGAGAGGGCAGGATCCGCATTGTGCTGTGGAGAGGAGGGCTGAAGCCCTCACTACGAGCTCGCCCCGCAATCAACCTGAACTCATCGGACCGCACTCCAGGTGTTGTCCAGGTGGCTAGTCCACGTACCCTGCGACGTACAGTTCTGGACACCGTCCCGTCAGGGTGAGGCCGTCGTACCCCTCCGAAGCCTGCAATGTCCGGCGCCCCGCATACCAATCAGACTCCGTGTTGACAAATGGCGGAGACAGTGCTATCTTAAGACACTACAAAGGAGGCAACATGATACGTCCCCAGCTTCAGTTCCTGTCGCAAGAAACGGTCGATCGTGCCCTCGACGAGGCGTACGAGTTACTCACGGACCCCGGCGTGCGCATCCACTACGATGAGGCCCTACGGCTCCTTGGTGATGCCGGCGCCGATGTGGACCTGGAATCCCGGGTGGCCAGGATCCCCCGTTCGCTGGCCGAGAAGGCGGTCGAGACGGCACCCAGTTCTTTCCATCTGTACGATCTTGATGGAGAGCCAGTGGTGCACTACGGCGGCGACGACGTGCACTTCGACCCTGGTTCTGCGGCCATAGAAATCATCGACTATGAGGCGAAGGAGTCGCGGACGCCGGTCACCGCGGACTGCGAGAATTGCGTGCGGCTGGCGGAGAAGCTTCCGCAGATTGACGCCGTGGCCACTTCCATCGTGTGCGGAGACGTCCCCAAGGGCATGGGCGACTGGTACCGCTTGTACCTGCTCCTGCTCTATGCCCGCAAGCCTATCATCACCGGCACCTTCTCTATCGAGAGCTTCTCCATCATGCACGAGTTGCTGGTGGCGGTGGCGGGGAGCGCTGAGGTCCTCGCGGACAAGCCCAGGGCTGTCTTTGACGCCTGCCCTTCGCCGCCTTTGATGTGGAGCGACATCACCTGCGCCAATCTGATAGATGCTGCCCGCGCGCGAGTACCCGCGGAGTTGATCCCCATGCCCCTCATGGGTGCCACGGGCCCAGCCACGATCATCGGCTCTGCGGTGCAGCACGCTGCTGAGGCCCTAAGCGGCATTACCATCCACCAGCTGGCGAATCCCGGCAGCCCCATCGTGTGGGGTGGATCCCCCGCCTACTTCGATATGCGCACCGGTGCCCCGCCCATGGGGGCCATGGCTACGATGATGCTGGATTGCACGTACGCTCAGATCGGTAAGAGGATCAAGCCGGGCGGCCTGCCCACTCACGCCTATCTGGGCATGAGTGACACCAAGATCGTGGATGCCCAGACGGGGCTGGAATCGGCCTCTGGGGCTATCCTGGGCGCGCTGGCGGGCATCAATATGATGTCAGGGCCGGGCATGATGGACTTCGAGAGCTGCTTCAGCCTGGAGAAGCTCGTCATCGACGCGGAGATCGTGGGCATGGCCAAGCGCCTGGTGCGGGGTGTGGACGACAGCGAGCAGCCGCTGGCGCTGGATGTGATGCGCGAGGTTGGACACAAGGGCAATTTCCTGGCCACCAAGCACACAGCGCGTCACTACCGCGCCGAGGACTATATGCCCTCTGAGGTCATCGACAGGGACTATCGCCAGGGCTGGTTCGATAAGGGCGCTTTGGACGTAAATGCGCGCGCCCACCGTAGGGTGAAGGAGCTCATCGCTTCCTACGAGCCACTGGAGCTGCCCGAGGACGTGATGCGCGAGCTGAAGGCCGTTGCCGCCCGCCACGCGAAGTCCGCGGGATTGGACCAGCTGCCGGAGTTGAGCGGCCGGTAGGGCATTGGGCCTCGATCTGTGGTGCCGATCATGACCTACGCGGCGTTGCTGTGAGCGAACTGATAGTCATCGAACTCATCAGACTCATTCCAAGCCTGCTGTGGCTTGTGCTTGTGGTCATCCTCATCGGCGTCTTCTACAAGCCCATCAAGGAGGAGCTACTCCCCCGGATGAGCGGTATCAGGGCCTGGGGCCTTGAGGTGGAGCTGCTGAGAATGGATTTGGACAAGGCCGTGGATAAGCAGGGTGCTGAAGTTGGACAGTCCGAGCGAACGCGGGTGCTGCGGAGAGCGGAAAGGTCCAGCGGAAAACTCCGGAGAGCGCGTATCCTGTGGATCGATGACTACCCTCAGAATAACGAATACGAGCGCCGCATGATGCGCGCCCTCGGTGCGCTAGTGGACACTGCGCGCGATTCTTTGGAGGCGCGCTCTTTGATGGCCAGAACCGGCTACGATCTCGTCATCTCCGATATCGATCGATCGGGAATCCCCGACGAGGGTCTGAGGTTCCTTGAGGACTCAGCAAGGAAGCCCCGTACCCTCGTGTCGTTTTCTATGTTGGCCGGGTCGATGCGGATAGGGGTGTGCCTGCGCACGCCTTTGGCATCACGGATCGCCCTGATGAGCTACTTCACTTGGTGATGGATGGCCTTGAAAGGGAGAGGGCCTGACCGCGGCGACCACGTTCCTCTCTGTTCTCTTCCGAAGGGGTCGAGTTGGCTTGTCGCCACGGAACGTCAGAGCGGAACCTCTCTTTGTTTGTACTAACACTTGCCGCGACCTAGAGGAGGCACGGTCGTGATCATCTATACCGTTGGCCACAGCAATGTAGAGGCTCATGAGATAGTCGAGTTGCTGAGGTCGAGTGGGGTCGAAGCTGTACTGGACGTGAGGAGTTCTCCCTACAGCAGATACGCTCCACAGTTCAATCGAGAGA
>DATKVP010000146.1:0-7143 GCA_035530015.1 Anaerolineae bacterium
ACCTTCGGTTGACAGACCTGGAGAAGCTGAGCCTGTTGGAGGAACTCAGGCGGTACACGGTGGAGTATCAGAAGAGGACCGGCATCGCCGTCAATCTGGCGGTGGATGGGTTGAGGAGGGAGATCCCGGTAGGAGTGAAGAAGAATCTCTACCGCATCGCGCAGGAAGCTCTGACCAATGTTCGCAGGCACGCCAAGGCGAGTGAGGTTGAAATACGGCTGCACTGCACCGAGGATCAGCTGGAGATGAGCGTGGGGGACAATGGTCGAGGCTTCGTTGTCCATGAGGCGCTAGAGCGTGCGCAGTCGGAGAAACGCTTTGGACTCCTGGGCATGCAGGAGCGCGCATATCTCATGGGAGGGACTCTGGAGACGGAGAGCGCGCCCGGTGAGGGAACCACGTTGAGGGTCATCCTTCCCCTGTAAGATTGACTTTCACTGTGGTCTGAGGTATCATATGGGTGATTGGATGCGGGTGTAACTCAGTTGGCAGAGTGTCTGCTTCCCAAGCAGGATGTCGTGGGTTCGAATCCCATCACCCGCTTTGAGAGCGTACGAGCTAGGTCCCAGGTGCAAGCCTGGGACTTGCTGTTGTTCAGCGGCGAAGGGTGAGTGCGTGTGTGGAGATGGTGAGTCATGCTCCATGCCCGGAGGTTGCCTCTGAGCGCTTCGTGGTCGACATGCGAGCCACCGTGGTCGAGTGCCCCCGTGTATAGTGTCCCTGCCAGCCTCGCTTGAGTCTGGTGCCCGCGTAGGGTTGATCGCCCAGGCCGCGCCCCCGCCGCCAAACGCCCCACAGCCACCACGTAACAACTGGAGATGTTTTCGCCACGTTGATGGGCCTTGGGGTAGCGGTGGGCGCGGTGGGGGCAACGCTGGGACTGACCGCGGTGATGCCGCGACTCCAGGGTGTGCTCAAGGTGTTCGGCACCCCAGCGGAGGAGTGCACCTCCGAGCCGGGAGGCAAGATTCGTTTGATCGACGCCGGGGCCTTCGAGGGGGTGGATGCATGTCTGATGTTCCATCCGTGGACGGCTACGCAGCTGGTGGGCAGCGATCTGGCAGTGGCTGCGCTGGAGATCTCCTTCCGGGGAAAGACCGCTCACGCAGCGGCTGATCCCTGGCGGGGTGCGAACGCCCCAGACGGCGTTCTTCTGACCTACACGAACATCAATGCCTTGCGTCAGCATGTCAAATCGGAAGTGCGCATCCATGGCATCGTAACTCACGGGGGGATGCCCCCAATGTTGTGCCGGATCAGGCTTCTGCTCGCTTCGCAGTACGGTCGGCGGCCAGGGCGTATCTGGAAGAGGTGGTCTCTCGTGTCGAGGACTGTGCTCGGGGTGCTGCCTTGGCAACGGGTACAGAAGCTGTGCTGGAGAGGTTAGTAACAATGGAGAACACTCTGCCCAACGAGGTTCTGGCGGGCATCGTCCGAGCCAATCTTTAAGCCGAAGGTATCGGGTTCGAAGATGGCGTATTCTTGCCTGGTTCCACGGACTTCGGCAATGTGAGTCAAAGGGTGCCCTCATTTTGGTTCATGTTGCAGACGCACCGGGCAGGCATCAATTGGCATTCGAGGGCAGTGACCGACGAGGCCGCATCTGATGGCGCTCATGCTGCCATGATGCAGGGGGCCAAGGTGCTAGCCATGAGTTGCATCGACTTGTTTCTGGACCGAGAATTCGCGCAACTGGCTCGTGATGAGTTCCGGAGAAGACAGGCGTCGACATAGGCAGCGAGAGTCCAGTTTCACAGGAGCGCAAGCAGCGCGCGTAGTCGATTTTGGTCGATGGCTCTTCCCCATTGCCTGAGGCGGATCACTCGGGTATGAAGGCCTGGGCGGTGAGGCCACCGGGGGCGAAGGTCTCGTCGTCTCTGCAATCCTCAGGCTACTTGTAGGTGCACGCCTATGCGCGCTGGATCACCTGCGTCCGCCGAAAGGAATAGGGAGGCTCGCACCCTCCTGAAGATGTGTAGTCAGTCTTCTATGCTGGCTCCTTCGTATGGCGGTAGTTCGTTCTGGGAGCGAGCACAGTATCTTTCTGAGCGGGTCGCTGGTCTTGGTGGCGCCCCCAAAGGGATCTGTCGAAACCGATGGTGACAGTCCATGAATCCGTTCGCGCATTTGCGCGGAGCCTTCATGAACGCGCTCGACAAGAAGCGACGCTCGTGTTATCCGTGGAGTGGTTCTGTGCAGAGTCAGGGTTCCCGAGTCGCGGCGTGCGCAGTACCGACCCTATTGTCTTTCGTCACATCGTTACGTGTGGAGCTGCAGATCGTAGCGGATGAGGCTCAGAGTGAGAGTAGGCTGAAGATTCCGGCTCTCGGCTGTCGAGATCTGGGGACCGCTTAAGAATGTTGAGCCCAAGGGACCCGAGTATGTGCAGATGGTTCCCTGCGGCTTCATCGTGGCGCTGTCCGCGTGAGCGATGTCGACACCCGGCGGGTCTGGATGGTAGTCTCGGATTCGGAAGGGCTAGCCGAGTGCCGCTGTTTAGTTCAATGAGGCGGCGTGCGCTTGCAGCCCGGTATTCCCAGTATTGCCGCGCCTTGCTCTGGCCTGGTGGCTGATGTGGGTTCTGTGCCTACCTCGGGTGTCTGGATGTGCTGGGGCGCGGGAAGGTGGTCAACAAGGAGTGAGGGCGTCGGGGGCAGCCGGCTCCGCGAGACTGGTCGCTCTGTGGGTGATCGCTGAGCGTGCAGGGCGCGGGTATGGGTGCCGAGGCTTCCTTGCTTGTGCCTCAGATTAGCGACCAGGGCCCCACCAGGCGCGGTGCTGGCTAGCGGGCAGATCCCACGGAACGGTTCTGTGCGGGCCAGGGGTGTTCCCCGGTGAGGAACGAAGAGCAGGTAGCCGGATTAACTGCCCAATGTCAATGGTGACTGCGTAGACTATAGCCGATGGTGGAGTGGGTTTCATAAATAGGAGCGCTTGTTCCGTAGTACTTGACACGTGTTCTAAAGTGTGGTAAAATGGGTCAAGATGGCAATCGTCTGACAAGTCCCGCAGCAAGGTCGACCATGGCGACGATCGAACGCAGAGAGCTTCTCTCCAAGCAAGTCGAAGAGGCGTTGAGGGAACAGATCCGCGAAGGGTGTTTTGCCCCGGGTGAACAACTTCCCCCTGAGAATGAGTTGGCCGCCAGCTATGGCGTAAGCCGAGCCACGGTCCGCGCCGCCCTGGCGAACCTCCAGCGTGAGGGCACGGTCGTACGGCGCCAGGGATCCGGCACCTACGTCACCCATGCAGCCAGCTATCTCGATTCTCGCATGGAGGAGATGTGGAATTGCGAAGACATGATCCGCGCCCTGGGTTGTCAGCCCAGCATAGGCTGGTTGGAATATGAAGAGAGTTTGCCTGATGCGCGGGCGAGACAGAAACTCCGGCTGGGGCCTACCGAGACGGTTCTGGTGGTGCGGAAGGTTTTCCTGGCCGATGGTGAGCCGGTGATCCACTGCGCCGACTACATTCCTCGAGCTCTCATCAAGGAACCCTTCACGCGCGACGACCTCAGCGGCAACGTCTTCGATTTTCTGGAAGAGTGTGCCGATGAGAGGGCCACGTACTACGTGGCAGAGCTAGTACCCACAGTAGCAGAGGGGAGCATCGCCCGCAGGCTGGAATGCGGCGCTGGCACTCCCCTCTTGCTTTTCGACGAGGTGGCCTACAACATCGAAGACAGGGCCATCTCTTGTTCTCTGTTGCATCACCGACGTGAGGGTGTGCTCTTCAGGGTGGTGCAGAGCAGGCCGTAGCGCACGGGACTCTATCGGGGCCACGCCCGATGGAGTCCGTTGACCGAGAGGAAGCGAGATGGACGAGGAGCTGAAGTCGATCACACTCCCGCCGGGGAGCGCAACAGCGATACCATTGCAGAGCGGCGACGAGGTGAAGATTACCTCACCTGAGGGGGGGCAGGGGGGCGATTTCACCTTCCTGGGCTTCGACCAGGCGCTCACCCGAAACATCAATGGGTGGGAGAAGTTCGGGAGCGTCAAGGTGACCTTCTATGCAGACCCCGGCATGAAGCTATATGATGGTGACGGTACCCCATTCGTGGAGGTTGTGGAGGTCAACTCGAAACTGCGAGTGGACCTTGTCTATCCAGGGTGCTGGCGAGAGATATACGAAGATGGGCGCCCCGGTTGCCGTGATCTGCTATCTGAGGCGCTAGGCGTGGAGCGCAAGGAGCTGACCGGAATGGCCAGTTTCTGGGTTGCGTGCGAGGTTGACGAAGATGGTTACCAGTTCAGCGACCTGAACATACAGCCAGGTGATTACCTTGTGCTCAGAGCGGTGAGGCCGGTGATCCTGGCCGTGAGTACCTGCCCCGATGATACTCTGCCAGGTATCAGACCGTCGAATCTCGTGATAGACGTGATGAACAGATAGGCTTCGACCAGAAGCCAACCTTTTTGGACAGAGAGGAACGGTATGAGTGAAGCTACAATGGTAGACACAAGAGCCCCGGGTAGGGGACAGAAATGGGTGCGGACTTTCCTCTTCTCGATGCGCATAGATTCTCCTCTTGCGGGACTGCATGCCATCACCAAGTTCGTGCTCGTCTTGGGGGTCTCGCTGGTGCTCATGGGCATGATCTCGACTGCGCGTCCTGATCCCTTGGGATGTGTTCTGTTGGTGGCACTGGCCTTCCTGCTGCTCTGGCTGAGTGGAGTGATAAGATGGCTGTTCCGCTCCTATCTGGTAGTCATCTTCCCCATGCTGCTCAGCCTCTTCCTGAGCTGGATTGCTTTCAATCCTAACCCGGGCAATCGCATCCTGTTCTCGCGCCAGACCTACTCGGGTGTGATGAACCTTGGCGTGTCGGTCGCCATGATCGTATTCGTGGGCATCATCGTCGGATACTACGTCTTCACCAAGCAACTCTATTGGGGAATACTTGGCGCGGTGGTGGCTGCTCTGGTTATCAGCCAAACACCCTTGAATCTGTCTTGGACGTTCGCCTCTTTCCCCTTCTACCAGCCCCTGACCCTGATCATCTCCGACGCAACGGTCTACGTGGCCGCTACGAAGGTGCTGGGCTACGGTGCCATGGTGTTGATGACCTTCCTCTTGGTGCTTACCACGAGGGACGTTGAGGTCGTGGGCGCGCTGCGTAAGATCCCGCGAATGCCATACGTGATTTGCCAGTTCTCTTCTCTGATGCTTCGTTCGCTCAACATCGCCATGATCGACTTCTCGACCGTTCGCCAGGCCCAGGTTGCGCGGGGGGTGAATGTGCAGAAGAAGAACATCGTGGCCAAGATCCGAGACATGGCATATCTAACAGTACCTCTGATCGCCAACATGATGCGGCGCTCCACGGAGATAGCGGACGCCCTGACAGCGCGCGGGTATGAGATGGACTCCAAGCCGACCATCTATCGCGAGGTGAAACCATTTCATGCGGTTGACTATGTGTTGATCATCGGCACGACAGTACTGGTAGTGGGCGTGCTGGCGGCCGGTTTGAATATTACCGAGGTCGTGTTGGGCCTGATATCTAGGTTCCAAGCATAGTGAAAGAGTCGAGGGCAATCTTATGAGTGTTGTGAAGATCGATAACCTGTACTGGCGTTACCCTGCATTCGTAGGGCAGATGAATCCTTGGGCGCTCGAGGGTGTTAATCTTAGTATAGAGAAGGGCGAATTCTTCGGCATCACTGGTCCCAGCGGTGCCGGGAAGACCACCATCTGTAAGAGTATCATGGGGCTGATTCCTCATTCTATGCGGGTCCCTGCGAACAACACCAAGGACCACATGCAGGGCACCGTGGAGGTGATGGATCGGCTGGTCTCTGGTGTGGACCCTGAGGCCAACGTTGTGGAGGGCGTGGCGAGAGGCAAGCTGCTGGGCAAGCCTGTACGCCCACCGTTGGCCGGGATGGTGTTCCAGGACCCGGAGAACCAGTTCCTGACCATGAGCCTTCTCTACGAGGTCGCTTTTGGCCTGCAACTTCTGGGGCTGGAGAGGGACGAGATAGATGAACGCGTGCGCGAGGCACTTCACATGGTAGGTCTCGGGCACCTCTGGGAGAACGCAGAGAACATCCACCCGGCCGACCTATCGGGTGGACAGAAGCAGCGAGTGGCCATTGCATCTTTTCTCGCCATGCGTCCGGATCTGCTCATTCTGGACGAGCCGACATCAGACCTGGACCCCATTGGGAAGAGCGAGGTGATCGCTACCGTCAGGCGCCTCAAGGAAGAGCACGACCTGACTGTGGTCCTGGTGGAACAGGACCCTGAGATTCTTTTCGACTTTTGTGACCGTGTAGCGCTGGTGTGCAACGGTAAGGTCGACCTGGTAGCAGAGCCAAAAGAGTTCTACTCGCAATTCGAGTTTCTGGATGAGAGAGGTGCATATACTTTCGAGGTGTCGCGGATAGCGTACCGAGCCAAGGTGTGCAGCGAGGACCAGGTGCCGAAGTCCATCGTGGAAGCGCGTGCCATTCTCACAGAGGTCGCGGGTGAGCCTACTGATGACCTGGTCAGTGCGGACAACGATAAGGTGATCGAAGTAGAGAAGCTGCAGTACCGGTACGAGGACGGAACCGTGGCCCTGGTGGGAGCGGACCTGGTGCTGCGTCGCGGAGAAACGATGGGGCTCCTTGGCAACAACGGGTCGGGCAAGACCACACTAGCCAAGATTCTGACGGGCCTCTATGCTCCGTGGAAGGGCAAGTGCACGGTCCTCGGTGAAGATGTCTTCCAGCGTGGTGTGCGAAGGGAACTGCCGATGAGGGTCGGCTACGTGTTCCAGAACCCGGACCATCAGATCTTCACCCGGCGCGTGTTCGATGAGGTAGCGTATGGCCTGGGCTGTGTGGGCGTCGCGAAGGAGGAGATCGAGCCTCGGGTGAGGGAAGCCTTGGAGAGAGTGGATCTCGCGGTGCTGGCCGACGAGGATCCGTTGTTCTTGGGCAAAGGCCAGAAACAGCGGCTGGCAGTGGCGGCAGTGTTAGCCATGCGGCCTGAGGTGATCATCGTTGACGAGCCGACAACGGGCCAGGATTACCGAATGGTCTCTAGTATCATGGCTCTCCTGGAGGAGTTGCACGACGCAGGTGGAACCGTGCTGATCATTACGCACGACATGACCTTGGTGGCCAACTACTGCCAGACGGTCACGGTGTTGCG
>DATKVP010000147.1:0-2815 GCA_035530015.1 Anaerolineae bacterium
TCCTCCCAGGGCAAGAGGGTCAATCCACCCCGAGTGGCGTCCTCGCAGGCGGTGTGGAACATGGCGGCCGGACGCAGTGTGGGCAGGCGCCCGCGTCGCGATTGCTCCGCCGCCTCAATGAGAATGCGCCACCATCTCTCAGTCTTGGTCTTGCTGATGTCCTCCAGGCTACCGATGATGCACCGCTCGGTAATCATGGGCACAAAACCTACGATCCCCAGTTCGGTGCACTTCTGAAGCACCCATTCGAACTTGCTCAGCTTGAGCAGGGCCTGATAGAGGGTGATCTTGGTGCGTGGTTCCGCCGTGGCCAGCGACTTATGCACGACGCGGCCCTCGATGCGCTGCGTGGAGACGGAGATCACCTCCATCTCGTGCTCCCAGCCCGAGTTGTCCAGCAAGACGACGTGGCCGCCGGGCCCGAGGCGCAACACATTCCTCAAACGGTGCACGAGCGGGCCGGTGATGGTCACTTCCTCTTGCTCGAGCCAGGTTGCTGGTACGAAGAACCGGTACATGGTCATGCGCCCTCCCCTCCGAGCGGCCACGGTCCGTCACTGTGGCCTTTCGTGCCGCACAGTGTAACCCACTCTTCCTCTTGGTAGCGGGCGGAAACCTTCATCTCACACTTCTCGAAGGCGGCTCTCACCCTGCGCTCCGCTGAGGCGAGGATACCGCTGGCCACGAGCCATCCTCCTGGCTCGAGATACGAACTGAGGCCGCGCACCATCAAGTCCGCGATGACGTCAGCGATGATGTTGATGACCATGCCGTCGAAGTGGGGCACGTGGTGCTCGGTGAGGAAGTCCAGTGACCCCTCCGCGACCCTGACGGCCTCGATCACCGAGTTTCCAGAGACGTTCTCTCTGGCCACCGCTACCGCCGTGGGGTCGTTGTCCAGGGCTAAGACGTTGGCTGCACCCAGCTTGACTGCGGCTATGGCCAGGACGCCAGAGCCTGTTCCCACGTCCAGCAGGCGATCCCCTGGCCTGACGAGCTCCTCCAGACAGACGAGGCACATACGGGTGGTGGCGTGCAGACCGGTGCCGAAGGCCATCCCTGGCTCCAGGTCTATCACCAAATCGTCTTCGGCAGCAGTATAGGTCTGCTCGGGGAGCTTGAGCACGATGCGCTTCCCGATGCGTCGGGGTTGGAAGAAGGCCTTCCACGCTGTGGCCCAGTCCTTCTCTTCCAGTTCCTTGAACTGCACGGCTGGGTTGTGGAGCACGTGCGCCAGGTCGGAGAGCTTGTCTCGAAGCAACTGGAGTGTCTGGTCGTCGTCGCCGTCCAGGGAGAGATAGGTCTTCACCGTCACTGGGGGAGGGCCTGTGGTGTTCCCCTGATCCTGGTCGTAGAAGAGCTGCTCCTGCACGGCCCCTCCCCGACCATAGAGGTCGAACAGCTGGCAGACCAACCTGGCGTCTTCCTCTGACTCAACCGGAACGCAAATCTCCAGCCACTTCAAGGCTCGAACCCCCGCGTAAGATCGAAGGCGGGCTCAACGGCGGCAGATGACTCGAAACACGCTTTTCTTGTGTCTCGAGAGGTGTACATGGTGCGCTGAAAGTCGACCAGAGCCACTCCCTGAGGATGAAGGAGTGTGGGCGACGGCGTCGCGACTGGAGTGAGAGACTGGATTGCCGGGCAGGAGATGGACGCGCTTACCTCAGGACATCCTTCAGCCGGTCGAAGAAACCCTTCTCGCCCTGCGGAATGACTTCCTCGCCCAGGGTCTTGGCCAGTTCCTCGAATAGCTCGCGCTGCTCGGCCGAGAGGTTCTTGGGGGTCACCACATACACGGTGACCAGTTGATCACCGCGCCCCCCACCTCTGAGGTAGGGTATGCCCTTTCCGCGCAGGCGGAAGGACTCACCTGTCTGGGTGGCTGCGGGTATGGCCAGCTTCTCCGTGCCGTCGAGCGTCGGCACTTCGATCTCGTCCCCTAGAGCAGCCTGGGCTACGTTGATAGGCAACTCCAGGAAGATGGTGCTGTCTTGTCTCTTGAAGTAGGGGTGCTTGCGGACGGAGATCACCACGTACAGGTTGCCAGTCATACCTCCGCGTAGACCAGCCTGACCCTCGTCCGAGAGGCGGATCTGAGTCCCATGGTCAACGCCTGGGGGAACGGTGACGGAGAGTCGCTTGGTTACGCGCACCTGCTTCTGTCCGCGGCATTCGCTACAGGGGGTGCTGACCACCTCTCCCTCACCCCGGCAACGCCCGCAGGTGGTGACATTCACGAATGAGCCGAAGACAGACTGGCGCACTCTTCGCACTTCGCCAGTGCCGTTGCACTGGGGACAACGGATGGGGGAGGTACCTGGGTCAGCTCCGGTACCGTGGCAGCTGGGACACGTGTCCAGCTTGGCGACCTCGATCTCCTTGTCGCAGCCAAACGCCGCTTCCTCGAAGGTCAGCGTCAGGTCATAGCGCAGGTCGGAGCCCCTCTGAGGAGCGCGCCTGGCGGCCGTTCGCATACCGCCGAAGCCAAGGAAGTCCTCGAAGATGTCGCCAAAGCCGAAACCACCGAAGTCCGTGGCGAAGCCACCGCCGGCGCCTGCATGACCCCAACGGTCATACTCCGCGCGCTTTCGGCGGTCGCCAAGGACCTCATACGCCTCGTTGATTTCCTTGAAACGGTCCTCAGCGTCTGGATTCTTGTTGAGGTCTGGGTGATGCTGGCGAGCCAGCTGGCGGTAGGCCCGCTTGATTTCGGCGTCGTTGCTGGAACGGGTGACGCCGAGCACCTCGTAATAGTCTCTCTTTGCAGTCATGGAGGGAGATTACACCACCTTACTGGATGACACAGCGGAGT
>DATKVP010000148.1:0-4458 GCA_035530015.1 Anaerolineae bacterium
AGCTACCTCCCATTGCAGTTCCCCGGTCTCCGCATCCAGTGCGTAAAGCTTGGTGTCGTCCGCATTAACGTAGACAACTCCATCTGCCACCGCAGGCGAGGCCAGTACCGTTACAATCCCCTCCTTCGGGAAACGCCACAGTTCGTCACCCGTCTCGGCGTCCAGAGCATACACACCCGCCTCGCGGGCCGCCAGGTATACCACGCCGTCTGTTATCACAGGTGAGGCTGGGATCATATCCCCGGCCTCGAATGTCCACCTCAGGGTGCCGCTGGCCGCATCCAAGGCGTAGAGCGAATGATCAAGAGAAGGTGCATAGAGCAGACCGTCATCGTAGTTCACTGGACCAGCCCAGACCCAGTTCTCGGTCTTGTAGGTCCACACCTCGTCTCCGCTATCCGCATCGATGGCATATACTTTGTTGTCCAACGCGCCGAAGTAGATCAGGTCCTCACTGACGACTGGTGTACTGTATATCGCCCCCCCGGCAGTGAAGGCCCATCGCTCGTCGCCCGTGGCTGCATCGAAAGCGTACAAGTTCTTGTCAGCGGAACCGACGTACAGCATCCCGTCCCGCCAAGTCGGCCCGGCCCAAATCTCCATTCCGCTCTCGAACGACCACCTCAGGGCGCCCGTCTCCATGTCCAGGGCATAGAGACTTCCATCTGAGGAGGGGAAGTACGCCAGGTCTTCCCCCAACGCGGGTGATCCTAGGAAAGGCTCTGGGTCCTGCGAGGAATCCTTCGGAAAATGCCAGTTCTCTTTCCCCTCGGTCAGGTCCAGCGCATAGCCCCGGCCCTGGATGTCCTGGCTCTGGAATATCAGAAAGGTCGAGGTCGCGATCTCGTATGAGCCGAAGAAGAGCGAATGATCACGAATAACCGGAGTCGAATAGATGCCAGCCAGAACTCCTTCCGAAGGGAAGGACCACAGGAGTTCCCGCGTTGCCAAGTCGAGGGCATAGAGCTTGCCCGTCTTCGATCCGAAGTACAGAGTCCCGTCGTCAATCACAGGTGCCGACCAGCCCATGGCCGCGCGGCCGCCGCATCCCGCTGTGAGGACAGACAACAACAGCGCACAGCCTATCAGGGCGAGCTTGGTAATCCTCATCGTCGTCTCTTTCAAGGACAGATTTCCTCCACGCCTCTCTGCACCTACGGTACCGGGTCGAACCCCCCGGGATGCAAAGGGTGACAGCGCAACAAGCGTTTGGTGCCCAACCAGCCACCCTTCAAAACGCCGTACCTCTCAACAGCTTCATAGGTATACTGCGAACACGAGGGCACGAAGCGGCAAGAAGGGGGAAGAGCTGGGGATATGGACCTCCGGTACAGGCGGATGATCATCAATAGGAATGATTTCATGTCTACGTCTCGCGGGTTCTACTCACGCCCGCCGTCAAGCACGCAACAGCCCAGCCAGTGTCAAGAGATGCTCGACCGCCAGATCCACTTCTCTGTACTCAGCCCCCGCAACCGGCCTACGAGCGATGAATACCAGATCGTGACCGGGCACCACGAGTCTCTGCCGTGCTCCCGTCGCCTCACGCAGCAGTCGCTTGACCCTGTTGCGAACTACGGCTTTGCCGACCCGCTTGCTCACCGAGAACCCAAAACGGCTGTAGTCCAGTCCGTTTGGTAGCGCACAAAGGACCAAGAGGAAATGTGACCACGATCGCCCTTCCTTCTTGACCCGCTGGAACTGCTCATTGTCCCTGAGCCGGTGTCTCCTCTCCATGACGCGATCGCAGTCAGCATCCTGTCATGTTGCGACGAATCAGACGGTCAGCCTCTTACGCCCCTTCTGCCGACGCGCTTTGAGCACCCTTCGCCCTCCAGGCGTCCGCATGCGGGTACGGAATCCGTGAGCTCTTTTTCGCTTTCTCTTCTTTGGCTGATACGTACGCTTGGGCATCAGAACCCTCTGCAACTACTGGCGGTAGGATATTCAACTTACAATTATAGCTTGCCTGCGTCACAATTGTCAAATACGTCCTGTGCTTTGCACCAGGTGCCCAGTGCCAATCCAGTGCCAACCAGCTCCAGGCCCTTCTGGGACAGGAGCGATCGATCGAGAGGGCGCTGGGGGAAGCACATCACACGAAGAGCACGCAACTGGCGGCCACGGGATGCAAGCACGATCTGCTTCTCTGCCGGCCGGTACAAGCGAGGTAGCGCATAGGGGAGTCGAACCCCTGTCTCCGCCTTGAGAGGGCAGTATCCTAGGCCACTAGACGAATGCGCCACATTCATGTCATTATAGCATCAATGGCTCATCTTGTCAAATCACGGCCCCCGGCCCTCCTTGCCCGCGCCCGCCCCCTCGCCTATAATGCGTGTGCGGCCGCAGCGTACAGGTCAATCATACTACCAGAGTTGACGGTGGTCGTTCCGACAACCACCGGGGCCAGGCTGCAGTCTAGCCTCGATCAGAGCGAACTGGCTATTGACTCGTCCTACTCTGATGAGCCCCACGGAACGTCTCTCCCAGGACTACGAAAAGGCAGCAGCCACCACCGAGTCGACCGTCGACGCCAGGACGCAATCATCACCGTGCGCCTAGCCCAAGAGAGCCAATGTCTTCACAGGCGGGCCAAGACCCCAGGGAGCGCAGTCCACAAACGCAGGATCCGAAGGCTGACTCTGATGGCCGTACGGCGCCCGTCCGGCGAGCCGAGCCAGTGTGTCCAGCCTGTGGTGAGCGCAACAGCGAACAGAGTCAGTTCTGCTGTCAGTGCGGAGCCGCCCTCCTCAGGTATTGCCCCCGATGTGGCCGGCAAGTGGCCTTGGATGTTGACCTCTGCGACCACTGTTCGAGCCCTGAGACACAGAGTACCGTGCTCGCAGGGCGCTGCCAGCGGTGCGGATTTCAGAGCGACCAGGAGGCCGAATCCTGCCTCCAGTGTGGTGCTCGTCTGCTGGTCAAGTGCCCTCAATGCAGTGCTCCCACCGCAGCCACATTCGACTATTGTCCCAGGTGTGGCTTCAACTACTCCCGCTTCGTGACCAACAGACTTCTCCACAGGCTCGACGAGAACCAGGAAGCCTCTGCCCGACCGGGACTCAGGTTCAATCCCAGTTCCATCCTGATGATCATTCTCGTCACGCTGAGCCTGCTCGTCATGGTCTACATTGTCTGGCAGATACAATGACAACGTCGTTGCAGAGCAGCCGAGGCTATGCTAGAATTGGCCTCCCGAGAGAGCAAAATGATCGAGGAATTAAGGTGCCCCCGGTGCGGTAGTGCCGGCCGAGAGATCGAGGATGGTGGCAGCGTACTTTGCACCGCCTGCGGCGCGATTTTCGCCGGCGTCCCCGAGAAGCCCAGCGTGTCTATCCCATGCCCCCAATGTGAGCGTGAGAACGATCCACAAGCACGCTCCTGCGAGCACTGCGGAGCGCCTCTGGCCAAACACTGCCCCCGCTGTGGGGCCAGACTCGGAATACGGATGCGCTTCTGTGACCAGTGTGGCGCCAACCACGTAGATCTCTCAGCGCCCGATGGACACTGCCACTGGTGCGGGGTCCAGAACAGCGCCGACTCGGAACTATGTGATGCCTGCGGAGCCCGCTTGGTCACCGTCTGTCCTCTCTGCCGCGCCAGGATGAAGGCCGGCCTCAACTACTGCGCCGCCTGCGGCCTGGACTACGAGCAACTGATCCAAGACCAGACCGACTAAGACCAGGCACAGCCCATCGACAGCAAAGGTACGATGGCCTCACAGATAAGCGCATGAGATCCCCCTACTGTGACTCAAAGGTTGAGAGCGGCGACCCTTACTGTGCGATGTGTGGCAACCGACTCTCCAAAAGGCAGAGACTCTCTCGCAGCACGAGCCGATGCCTGATCCTCGCTATCCTCCCCATCATTGCCATGGTTTGTGTCGGCGGGGGCATCATCCTCTCCTTGCTTACTAGGCCTGGGCTGCCAGCCTCCACTGACTCCTCTCCCATACCAACGTTGACTTCCGAACCCAGCCTGACCTCGACCCCACCGGCTCAGCCTACTGGGCCATCCATCTGGGGCACGTACAATAATGGCGAACTGGGTATCTACCTGCGCTACCCTGAGGACTGGCTCGTCCAGGAGGACGCGAGCCTGAGGCAGGTGGTCTTCGCAGCCGAGCAAGACGACCTTCAAGTGGCTGAGTTCCTGAGCGGCACGGGCTTTGCAGTAGTTGTCAACCCCTCATCCGAAGTAGGAACAGAAACACCAGACGTGGTGCTGGACAACTTGAGCAGGCGCCTCTCCAGTACCTATCAGCACCTGCAGCACGGGGAGGTGCTTTCCCTGTCTATCGACGGCGCCGAAGGGGCCCTCATGCATGTCGAGGGCGAATTCAGCCGCTCCGGCGTCCCTCTGCGGAGCTGGATCGCTGCCGTGGTCGCCCACGAGCACGTGTATGTGTTCGCTGCCGCCGCACCGTTGGAGAACTGGCCGGAGTACCAACCTGTTTTC
>DATKVP010000149.1:0-8720 GCA_035530015.1 Anaerolineae bacterium
TGGTTGTGCTGCTGGTGGCGGTCTACGCCCAGCGCTTTGTTGGCTGATGGTGCAGCCTGATCACGTGGGTTTGCTAGTGTCAAAACGGAGAAAGGATGGCCGGGCATGAACTCCGGTGATCCGATCATTCGCACCAAGGATCTGTGCTTCAAGCCCTTGGGCTCAGCCGACAATGTCCTCAAGGGCGTGAACCTGGAACTGCGGAAAGGTGACTTCGCTCTCTTGCTCGGCCCCTCCGGCTGTGGAAAGAGTACCCTGATCCTGTGCCTCAATGGCCTGATCCCCCATCTCAGCCAGGGCGAGATGACCGGTGTGGTGGAGGTGGCTGGGAAGGATACCAGCACCCACGAGGTCCACGATTTTTCTCCGATCATCGGCATGGTCTTCCAGAACCCCGATGACCAGATTCTGTCCCTGAGGGTGGTGGACGAGGTGGCCTTTGGCGTGGAGCAGCAGGGCCTGCCACACGATGAGATCGTACAGCGGGTCGACGAGTTCATGGAGGTCATGGAGATCTCTCACCTGAAGAACAGGCTGACCTTCGCCATTTCTGGTGGTCAGAAGCAGAGGGTCTCCATCGCCAGCAATCTGGTCATGCTCCAGGAGGTCCTGATCCTGGATGACCCCACGACCGACCTCGATCCGGTGGGCAAGGCGGAGATTGTGAGCACTCTGGGGCGCCTCCAGCGCGAGATGGGAAAGACGCTGCTGGTCATCGAGCACGACCTCACCGATCTCATCGAGCTGGCCAACCGCGTCATCGTCATGGAGGATGGGCGTGTAGTCCATGACGGATCGCCCAGCGAGGTCTTCTCGCGATCCTACGACGATATGGTGAGGCTGGGGGTGAACCTGCCTCAGCACGTGGAGATGGTGCACGCCCTTTCTCGGAGCGGCTTACAGGTGCCGGTGCTCCCTGTGCTCAAGGAAGAAGCCTTCGCTGTGTTCAAAGAGTTTGTGGAGACCCACCCCAGCCTGCTGATCGAGCCTCAGCGTCTGGGGCTCCCAAGGGGCGAGCCAGTGGTCAGCGTGCGTGATCTGGAGTTCTCATACGATCCGGGTGCGCCGATCCTGCGCAAGGTCAGCTTCGATATCCGGCAGGGGGAGTTTGTGGCCATCATCGGCGCCAACGGTTCGGGCAAGAGCACGCTGGTCAACAACCTGGTAGGGCTTCTCCGCCCGGATGGTGGGCAGATCATCGTGAACGGCCACGATACCAGGGAGACGAAGGTCGCCGACCTGGTTTCGGACGTTGGCTATGTTTTCCAGAACCCAGACCATCAGCTTTTTGCCAACACCGTTGAGGACGAACTTCGCTTCAGCCTAAGGGTACGAGGTCTCTCCGCGCAGGAGGTGGAAAGGCGGGTCACCGATGCCCTGGGCGTGGTGGGACTGGAGGCCGCGCGCACGAGACATCCGTTCTCTCTCAGTCGTGGCCAGAGGCAGAACCTGGCCGTGGCGACGGCGCTGATCCACGATCCCAAGCTGATACTCCTCGATGAGCCAACTACTGGCCAGGATCGTCGGAGTCTATCTGGCCTGTTGGGGATGCTATCCATGCTGAACAAGCAAGGCAACACCACGATCATGATCACCCACGACATGGACATCGTGGCTGCTTACGCGACCAGGGTCATCGTGATGGCCGACGGGCAGATCATCTTCGATGGACATCCCAGGGATGTGTTCTACGACCAGTTCGAGGCCATGGCCAGCCTCAATCTCCGGCCTCCCACCATCGTGGATTTCTGCCGGCGCCTGGAGGGCAAGGGCTGTCCGCGGTTGCTTATCGTCGATGAGCTGGTGCAGTGTTTGGAAGGAGGTGGAACCAGAGCAGGTTTGTTGTGATCTGAGATCGCGGTGCAAAGCGGCCGTTGGGGAGGCGGTCTCCCCGCAGAGTAGAGAGGAGTATAAGAGGAGGGACTTCAATGACTGCTCGAGTTACTTCAAAAGTCTTTCAGCGCTTCACTGCCGTCGACCTGGTGACCATTGCTGTGTTTGGGGCGCTGTGGCGGGCCATGTGGTACGTCTGGAATGTGTTCGGCTTCCTCTTTCCCTTCAACCAGGTGCTGAACACATTCTTCGGCGTACTGTGCACGATCGCCGCGCTGGTCATCGTGAGGAAGGCGGGCGCGGCCACACTGGTGAACATAGCGGCTCTGCTGATCAACGTGTTGGTCCAAGGTGAGACACTCACGGTTGCCCTTGTAGGGGTTACCACAGGCATCTTCGCTGACATCTACTGCTACTTCATCCTGCGAGCGGGTGGGGACCCATTCGGCTCCCTGCGCCACATGTTCATCGCCGGCCTGCTGGTGGCGGTGATGCACAATATCAATCTGTGGATCATCATGATGAAGTTCCTGTACAAGGTGCCCATGGCGAATTCCCTCGTTGCGGCGGTTTTTTCGCTGGGTGTGATCGGTGGGGCGATCGGAGGTTTGGCTGGTTTCTTCTTAGGAGACAGAATCAAGGGGCTGATTGGCTAGCCCCGGGGCTGGGCATCTTCCTCGACTGGGACTGGCTTAGCTTGATCTCTACGGATGGGGACCCGATCGAGGACAGCCCAGGGGCACACCCGACCCCAGCAGGCAGCGACGTGCGGCCCGGGGGGCCGAGCGTGCGGTCGGGTCGCACGTCGCTTCTGGGAAAGTAGGCTAGAGCACTCTCCCGCGGCGCACCGACGGCCTGTCTGACGACAACGTGCACCGCACATGTCGGCGAGACAAGAAAAGCGGAGAGTCCGACATACCGCTGTCGCTCGTTTGCAGGCAGTCCACGGATGGAGGCAGCATGGCCAAGATAAATGTGATCAACTTCATGACCAACGTTGAGCGCGACTCGTGGGTCCACCGCCTCGATCCGCGTACAAAAATCATGCTGCTTGTCTTCTTCACGACCGTGCCTCTGCTTTTCACTGACTGGCGATTCAGCCTGTTCTTTATCCTTCTGACCCTGCCACTCTGGCTCACGGCAAACATCGATTATCGACCCATGGCTGGCCCTTTCGCCGGAGCAGGCTTCTTCCTGCTGATCGTCTTCTTCTTCAATGCGGTGAGAGGACCGGGTGAACTGACCGACCCCAACCCGGGTAATGCCTTCACGTGGTATCGTCAACTGGGACCGGTAGTTGTTACCAGTCACACCTTCGCCCAAGGGTTCTACATGGCCATGCGGTTGGTGACGTCCTTCACCATTGGTCTGCTCGTCATCTCGACCACCGATCCGACTTATCTGGCCAAAGGGATGAAGAGGCTGAAGATGCCGACGGCTATTGTCTTTATGGTCTTGGCGGGGTTGCGCTTCATCCCCATCGTCATGGAGCAACTGTTCAATATCCTGGACGCTCAAACCATTCGTGGCGTGAGCAATTCGCGCATCGAACGCACCAAGCTCCTCATCCTGCCTCTGTTCATCACTTCCCTGCGGCGGGTCAGGGCGCTGGGACTGGCCACGGAGGCGAAGGGTTTTGGAGCCAGCCGTTGGAATGACTTCTACGAGAGACTGCGGCTCGGCTGGCTAGACAAGGCCATTCTGGTGGCACTACTGGTCTTGCTGTTGGCTTCGCTGGTTGTCCGTTTTGGCCTGGGTATTGGAGGCAGTGCGGTCTTCGACATGGCGTGATGACGCGATCTGGAGAGGCCCACCAGAAGGACCTCTGTCTGAGGAGCAAGGAAGGTCTGCGGTCCCAAGTAGTCTCTGCCGGGTCTCAACTGGGATGCTCGTGGGAAGGCGCTGAAAGGCTTGTTCACCGTCGTATAGAGTCTGTGTCACAGAAGGAGTGGGGTTATGTCAGGAGACACGCCGAGGTTCGCGGTCTTGGGGACGGGCAATTCCGGCCACGCCTTTGCCGCCGATATTGCCCTCAAAGGGTTTTCGGTCAATATGGCGGACGTGCCCGCATTCAAAGCCAACTTGGATGCCATTGAGGAGAAGGGGGGCATTGAGATTTCAGGCAAGGCCAGTGAGGGGTTTGCCAAGCTCAACTTGGTAACCACCGACGTGGAAAAGGCCATCAAAGGCGTCGATATCATCATTCTGGGAGCGCCTGCCAATGCGCACGAACCGTACAGCCGGGCTCTGGCTTCCTACCTGGAGGACGACCAGTTCGTCGTCTTCATCTCCAACTTCGGAGCGCTCCGCTTCCACCACTGGATGCGGGAGCTGGGTGTCAAGGCCAACGTTGTGCCTGTGGAGACCCAGTCTCTGATCTATGCGACCAGGTCCCCGGAGCCGGGCAGCGTTGAGGTCTTTGGCATCAAGAGCGAGCTGGGGGCCGCTGCTCTTCCCGCAAGCCGGACTGCTGAGTTTCTGGAGAAGATATCCGTCATCTTTCCGCAGTGGAACGCGGCAGAGAACGTGTTGTATACGAGTTTCAACAACATGAACCCCATCGTGCATCCGCCCATGACTCTCCTGAACACAGGCAGGATTGAGTCCACGATGGGAAAGGGATGGAATCTCTACGGCGACGGGGCGACCCAATCTGTGGCTCAAGTGATGGAAGCCACGGATGGGGAGAGAATGTCCCTGGCGGAACTTTGTGGGGTGAGCAGCGTTTCTATCAAGGACTCTTTCACTTCCATGTACAAACATCTGGGGATCCACGCAGATACTCTATCCCAGGTGCTGCGGAATAGCCCCATTCATGCCAATCCAGCGCTGCCAGGTACACCCTCCTCTATGAAGACCAGGTATGTGACTGAAGACGTTCCCTTCGGCATGGTCCCCTGGTCATCCATGGGGCATATGTGGGGAGTACCTACGCCCACCTGTGATGCCCTCATTCAGTTAGCATCGGTCATTGAGGGCGTGAACTACTTTGAAAAAGGGGTGACAGTCAGAGACATGGGGATCGAAGGTCTGAGTCCGCAACAGGTGCGGGAACTGGTGGAATAAGGCGGCGACAAAGCCCGAGTGAAGATGCCAGACTCAACCTCCCGGAGGTTCCAACCTCCGGGAGGTTTCGTTTATCACAACCGGACCCGCCAGCACTCTGTCATTGAGTGCAGCTTCCTGGTCTGTGGCGACGGAGAGGCGGTCGCCGGTTGTCGAGTCATAAAGTCCCAGGGCCAGGCTGTATTCCCCTGGAGGGATATCGGGCGGGAGGGCCAGACCATGGTTATCCGTGACCTCCTCCCCGGATTGCCAGGACGACGTGGGGCGTGAGCCGCCCGCGGGCTGTCCGTCGTGTTGCGTCCAGACCCTCTCATTCTCATCCACGAGATGTACGAAGACGGTGTAGTCGCTCTCCGTCTGACGGAGCTGATGCCACGACAGGCTCACGTGGAGCACGTCTCCGGGTGCCAGGGGGCTGGGTTCGAAGGCGCAGGCGTTCAACTCGATAGTGTCAGCGAAGGTTGCCTCCAGCGGGTACTCCTCCAGCGCTGTCGCAGGCGTAGAATAGGCCCTCACCCGGGCCTCGTCCAGCCACTCCCCGCCAATGGAGAAGGAGTTGTGGTTGAGCCAGTCCTCCACCGCGGGGTTGGCCCGCTGGTCATCCTCCGAACCGGTGTAGACGACGTGTAGTGTCTGATGGCGCTCAGCAACCCCGCTGAGCACACTTGGCAGTTGGTCGTTGGCCTCCAGGAGATACAGCCCATGTCTGCCCACGAGGAAACCGTACAGTTGCTGGTACAAGCTCTGATCGGTGAAGACCACCACTCCCGCTGATTGCGTTCTCAGATAGCCTATGGTCTCGCGGTAGGCGCTCTCCCCAAGTCGCTCGGACGAGTAGTCTCTCACGGCGAGCGCACCGACAGGGAGGCCTCCCACCAGGGTCAGGAGGGCGAGAGATGTGAGAGCCAGCCCCAAGGCTCTCTTGACCCTATCTGAAGGGAAGAGGATGAGCCCGAACTCCACGCTGACCAGAACGAGAAGCACCGTACGGAGTAGAACAGCGATCATGAAGAGCCAGGGGTGATCGGCCAGCAGTACCGTGGATACGGGGAACTCGAGCACGTTGGCGCCCATGATGAGCAAGGCATAGACCACGCCCCGCAGGTCTGGCATCAGCAGGACGATGAAGGGTAGCAGGTTGATGATCCACTGGGGACTGTAGCCCTTGGAGAAGACGAGAAACAGGGAGATGGACAAGCCGCAGAAGGCCACCGCTTTCGCGTTGTCCTGCCAGTCGATGCGTCGAGTATAGAGGAAAAGATAGATCACCACGAAGGCCGCGACCACTATGCCGTACGGGAAAGTCGACTCGTGGAAGGAGACGGCGATATTGGTGGGATCGAAACGTATCTCGAGGGGGGTGGTCTCGCCACCGGAGTAGTAGCCGTCGAGGAGTGCCCATACGGTTTCCCAGGGGCCGGTGCTTCCCTGGTACAGGAAGGGGGTGAGGAAGAACGTGGTATGACTCGGGATGAAGGGAAGAGCGACCAGCAGAACCACGCACGCGGCCACGGCGACGTAGATGAGCTTCTGCGGCACCCTGGGGAAGACCCTCAGGGCCACCGGACCGATGAAGGCGGGCACCAGCTTGACCATGAAGCCCAGCCCCGCGGCGATACCGCCCCAGGCAGGCCTCCTGGCGAGAATCATGTACACGCCCAGGAGCAGGAAGAACAGGGAGAAGTTCTCGAACCAGAAGAGCAGAGTCATCAGCGGGAAGAAGAGGCCGGCGTAGAGCCAGGTGCATCTCACGGCCCCCTCTCGCCCCCTCAGTCTAAGAGCTATGGCATAGATAAGGGTGAAATTGCCTATCTCAAACAGGAGGAGGGCAGAGCCCAGGAGCAAATTGTACCAGAGCTGCGCATCCCTCCACAGAGGAAGGAACATACTGAGGCGGTACATGATTACGGAGAGCCAGGGGAACAGGGGAGGGTACTCCATCCAGTAGTGCAGGATGGGGTAATAGCCCCAATCAGACAGCTGGACGAAGTTGGCGCCGGGCACGTAGTAGCCTGACCAGTCCAGGATATACCCGCCAGGCTCAAAGAGCAGCAGGGTCAGGAAGCGGAAGGAGGAGAAGAGAAGGGCGAGGAGGAAGAAGTCGTGGTGTTCTTCGTAGCCTTCTCTTACCCTGGCGATAACTCTGCCAAACATCTCGATCTAGGTGGTCTCCAGGCCCCGCCCGTGTCTACTCTTGACGCAACAAAGGACTGGTCTTCGCGTCCTGGCTCTGGATCAGGGCTTTCCACTGTCCTTTCTGGACCACCTCGTCCTTCTGGTTGACGAGGGACACGTCGAAGGTGATGAGCCCCATGCCGAGGCGGGGCATGGCCTTCTTCTGGGCGACTTGGATGGTGAGGTGGATAGTATCGCCGATGAAGATGGCGCCGGTGAACTTCCAGGTGATTTCCCGGAGTGCCACGGCGGTGCCCTCGATGAAACCGAGGCGGGCGCCGAGTCCAGAGGCTATCGACAGGCCCAGGAGGCCATGGGCGACGCGCTGGCCGAACAACGTATCCTTGCAGAACTCGACGTTTGTGTGAATCTGGGTGTAATCGCCTGTCAAACCTGCGAAAAGCTGGATATCTGTCTCTGTCATGGTGCGGCCTGGAGTCACCAGCTCGACTCCCTGCTCAAACTCCTCGAAGTAGAGCCCTCGAGGCCTGTCTTGCGACATCGTAGTCCGTTCGCTCATCCAACCCTCCCTGAGATTCCTTTCAACTCAGATACTCGAGCAGCCGCCGCACGCCGACCGGGATCAGATCCCCGGCAGCCCCGCTGCCCACCACGTCCATGCCCGCTAGATAGAGGTTAGGGATGGGGCTCTGGGGGTCCAGGCGCTGGTCGCCCACCTGCCCCAAGGTCTGCCCGCTCTCGGTTCCCGTCCACGTCCCCGTGAAGAACATGGGCACCTTGATCTCCAGCGTGTCCTCCAGAGAGGGGAATAGTGCCCTGAGATCGCCCATGGCCAGTTCTAACTCGTGAGTCCTGTCGTCAGAGAGGATGGGAAAGAAGACGTCGACCATGTGTCTGTCCGGCGGGGCGATGCTGGGGTCGAGGAAGGTGGGGGCGAAGATGCCTGCCACGCGATCGGTGCCTGGCGTCATGAGCATGGGCGCCTCGGTGAGCAACGGCTCCGTGGTGCCCAGAATGAGGGCGGCGCAGTCCACCGGCTGCAGTTGCTGGACTCGGGCAACGTAGTCGGAGGGGAGATTCTCGGAGCCCACCAGCTTGACGAACCTGCCGATTCCCCCGTTGTGGATCACCGTTCCTGCCTGAACTGAATCACCATTCTTCAGCGCGATACCCCATGCCCTGCCTTCCCTGAGCAGTACCTGGCTGACCTCTCTACCAGTAAACACCTCACCGCCATGAGAGGTGACGACGTGTTCGAGCGCAGCGATGACCGACCGGACGCCGCCGACGGTGCAGGCGAAATCCAGGCCGGCGCGAGCTGTGTCTCTGGTGACGACGATGAATTCGCTGGCCGGGAAGCGGTCGATGTCTACTCCGGAGGCGGTGACCGCTATGGCGTTGACGGCGTCCAAAAGATCCTGGTTGCCTACGTGCTCCTCTACGTATTCACGAGTGGTAGCGTCCTGAAGGTCCAGCTTCCTGCCTCTGACGAGGGCCCGTACGTAGGCGCGCCAGTCCTGACGGCTGAGCATGGCCTGGAGCGAAGGGAACTCCCTGCCGTCTTTGAATCGTACTCTGAATTGCTGCGAGCAGCCCTTGTCTCGGAGGCTGACGTAGTCTGCCTCGGCCTCCATTTCTTGGAGGAACTCGCCGATGTTGGACCTGAGTCCGAGGGACGTCCAAGC
>DATKVP010000150.1:0-4370 GCA_035530015.1 Anaerolineae bacterium
GTACACGAAGTCAGGGATCTCCCAGACTGGTCTACCTCCGTCGTCCACGATCACCAAGTGGCCTTCCATTTCCAGACCAGCGACGTATACGGCGATCAACTTCTCATCCCCAGAGTACAGTACCCGCTCTATGGGCCACAGACCGCTCACCCAGCGCTGCGCAGCGAGGATCGAGTCAGTTCCATCCTCGATGCTGATGAGACCAAGGCTCTGTTCGGCGCCCTGTTCGCTGGGGGTGAAATTCCCGACGTACAGTATCCGCTGGCTGTCAGAAGACCAAACGGGAGCGTAGCCGTCAGCGATCTTGGTGGTGGTGCCGCCCTCGACATCGACGACGAAGATCTCATCGCTCCCCGAGCCAGCCGGCCCCCCCTTGACCAGCACCAGCCTCTGGCCATCGGGCGCCCAGTCCAGTCCCACAAACCCCTCGGTACCGGCCAACTGCACTCTCTCCCCACTCCCCATATCGATCAGCCACACACTCCCGCCCGTCCCCAGATAGGCAATCTGGCCGGGAGACTGGGCACCGACCGGAAAGACGACAAGCGCGGCCATTACCAGGAGCACGATCACGATCATCGCCACGCATCTGATGGTCGATCTTCTCACGAGGCTATCCCCCTGAAAGCTCACCCAGAGCCCGGAGGGCGCCAGGCAGCCAGCCCCACTCCTCAGCGCCTATTCGCGGTCAGGCGAGACCCTGCCGCGCTGCCTCTTGAGGTCGCTGCGTTGCTTCTTCTCCTCGAGCCGGCTCTCCCTCGCCGCTTGTGTGGGTCCGGTGGCACGGCGCCTCCGGCGCACCTTCAACGCCCCTCCCATGAGAGTCCGGAACCGCTTCACGACCTCTTCGCGGTTCCGCAGCTGACTGCGACTGGACTGGGATACGAGGTGAAGGAATCCGCTCTTGTCCACATACGGGGAGAGCTTCTCGAGGGCCCTAGCCCTCTGGAAGTCCCCCAAGCTTGGAGAGCTCGCCAGGTCGAACAATAGCTCGACCCTGGTTTCCGTGCGATTGACGTGCTGACCTCCTGGTCCGCTGCTGCGTGAGAAGCGGAACTTCAATTCTGCCTCTGGGATCCCCGTTGTTTCGGTGATCCATATCACGCCTTCAACACCGGCAGCCACATCTCTTCCCAGGTCTATAAGTAGTCTTCCCGCGGAGGACAGAACACATCAATAACCACTGCGTTCTCCGGCACCTCCCCCTTGTGGGGCACGTCACCGGGTATGTAGTAGCTATCTCCTGCTTCATAGGTTCGCGCCTCGTCACCCATGGTCAGTCGCATGCTACCACTAACCACATACCCTACCTGTTCGTGTGGGTGGGTATGCATCGGTACTTCGGCACCCTGAGACAGCGAGAACTCGGCCAGGAGCATGCTTGAGCCATGCCCCAGAGTCCGCCGCCGCACGCCCGGTGCCATCTCCACCTGCTCCACCTCACCGCCCTTGACAGACATCGCCTTGGAAGCCATAGTTCCTCCCATCTACCCACCTCTGCGGGATACGATACCCTCCACGGACCTAGCACACGCCTTCGTGACGGGGGTCTCGTTGGACATCAGCTTTGACAAGCGACCATCGCACCCGCCTTGCTCACGGGCAGCGCATGGCCATCCGACTATTGTGAAGTCTCTCAACGCTCTCTCACTAATATACCCCACCACGAACTCCCTCGGCAAGCGTTTCTCTCTAGAGAGCCTGGTTCTGGGCACTGTCCGATAGCTCGCGACACGATTCCTGCAACGTCCACATGTGGTAGCTCAGACATCAATACACCACCCACACACAGCGGCACTCACCCTAGCCCCCAGACGCACCACCAGCACGTTCCGCAAAGCGACAGGGGCACGGCGTGCCGTGCCCCTGTTAGCCCAGAGTACCCATCGGATGAAGCGCACACGGGGCAGAGAATGGTCAGTGCACCAGTCCTCCCACGCCTCCCGCCGCACAGGTACAGGCCCGGTACCGCCGGGCTATTCACCAAAGCCCGTTCGCCTGCTCCTCGGTGAGCATGAGAAGAATCGCATCCTCGTTGCCTGCCACCAGTCGCGTCGCCTTCTTCTCCGGGTAGTTGTGCTCAACCATCAGGTAGCCCACGAGGAAATCTCGAAATAGATCTCTTCGGCCCTCGAGAGGAAGGGACAGTACTGTCGTGAGGTCACCTTTCAACTCGCGGTATGTTCTCACAGGGTCACCCCTGGAGCACTCCGTACCGGCCTCCCGCCTCGACACATCCCCCTCCAAACGGTCCGCGCAACAAGATCGTACTACACACGCTGCTGGAGATCAATCCAAAGGGGCGGCATCGTCTTCCGTGCCTGCGGCACCTGGCTGGCCCCGGCCCAGCAATAACCAACGTTAAGTGATAGACCACATCCTGACTGCACTGATGCAAAGGACTTGACAGCACCGGAGAAACAGGGTAAGATAGTGTATAGCTAGATATACACGGAGGCCGTGATGAGAAAAGACAAGAACATCATGATACGCGTGTCCAGGGAGACTCACACTGCCTTCAAAAAGAAAGCGGCCGAAGAGGGAACCACCATGAGCAAGATCATACGCCAGCTGGTGGACAGGTACCTCGGAGGAGAACTCAAGCACACACCAAGCGAGTAGCAGGCACGATCCATGGCATTCAACTGCTCCCGTGGCGACACGACGGCACTGGGCCGTGTGCCCTGCGCAAAGGTACGACGTTCTCCGCCTGCTACGACCTGTGAGGCCCTGCGAAACGAGTCTCATGGCTGTGGTGCAGGCGCCAAGCACTCGCAGCATTCGACTTGGAGGAAGCCTGCTCCGGGTTTCTCTTGGCAGCGGACACCATCGAATCTGGTAACAAGCGGCTACGACTCTACGACGAAGCCAGATCCAAGGAAGGAAAGCAACACGCAGCGGTTCAGCATCGGCGCAGGCGGGGTGGGAGGTGAACCGTGAGTCCCAAACTGAGGGCAAAGGTCACTCAGCTGAGCATTGTATCGGGGACTGAGCAAGCCGAGGCAGGCGACACCGGACGGGCGGAGATATCTTCGCTGATTCCTGCCGGGGCAGGCAAAGGAAACCTCTACCTGCTGGTACAGGTGAGCGGTGAGCCTGCCGAGAAGGAGGAAATCCACAGAGAGCTGATCCGCCGCATGGCTGCGGAGTATTCACGGAACCCAGGTGGGGTCACCAACGGTCTGCGCCAGGCCATCAGGGCCGCGAATGATTTCCTCTGTGAACGGAATATGGAGTCCTTGCCATTGTGGCAGAGAGTTGGGGAGACCTGCTGCGCCGCCTTGCGGGGAAACGACCTGTATATGGGCGTAGCAGGTGAGGCTCAGATCTACGTTCTTCATCAGGGAGAACTGCGCCTCTTCCCTCCAGCAGCAACCGATGTCTATGAGGACACGCTTCCGCCGGAACTACAGTCCCTCCCCCCACTGGGGGTGGACGATTTCCTCACCGAGGTTGGCCTGTTCCACTGCCAGATTCAGGAAGGCGACCTCATCCTCCTGGCCTCCAGTGGGCTTCCGCAGCTCGCAACAGAAGGGCGCGTGGCCGCGGCTGCTCAGGAAGGTCCCCGAGAACTGGCGGACACACTCAGATCGCTAGCCTCACACAGTGACCTCTCCGCACTGCTGATAGAAGTCCAAGTGGCAACCGCGGAGTCCGTGCCACAAACGAAGCCCGCACTTCCCGCAGAAAGGACTGTGCGCGTGCGACCCAAGCCGGCCGGAGTCAGACACACGCGGAGACCCACAGCCGCGCCTGCGGCAAAGGGCATCGCCGCAGGATTGGCCGCGCTGCTGCTTGCCCTGGGGGCGCGCGTTCTGTCCTTCTTCGCCAACCTGGCCAGAGGCGTGCAACTCTTCTTCTCCTGGCTATTCTCCAGTGGCCTCCTGGGAAGAATCGGGCATGGAATGAGGACCGGCGTTGTGGGTCTCCTCCAAGGTCTAGGCACACTCACCCGACGTATGCTTCCTGAATCGGAACACGCCACCGCAGCCATGGAAGTGCCGCAAGTCCGTCCCATGAGACGGGTGAGTGAGCAGGAGAAGAGCTCCCGTCTGCCCCTCGTCGCCGCCCTCGCGATCGTCGCCATCGTCGCGGCGGTGTCCGTCAGCGTGGTCATGCGCACCCACTCCCGCAATACCGAGTTCTCGCAGTTCATCCAGGAAGCTCAAGCCGAGATGCAGCTAGCCCAGACTAATGAGTCTTCTGCTGGCGCCAGGAGTTGCCTGATACAGGCCTCGGGGTACGTAGAGCAAGCTCTGCAACTGAAGCCCGCCGACGCCGAGGCGATGGCCCTCCAAGGGGAGATACTCCTCGCCCTGGATGAAGTCAATCGCGTCGTGCGCCTCGAGTTCTCGGGTCAGGTTCCCTTC